>NZ_CAXBAN010000298.1:0-3349 GCF_963973675.1 uncultured Planktosalinus sp.
TGTATATAATACCACGTAGCCCTGCGTGGCCATTAGCTGTAGTTCTGGAGTAAAATGAGGACCATAACTAAGGTATGGACCACCGTGTATCTCAAGAATTAAAGGATATTTTTTGGATGCATCAAAATCAGGGGGATATACAATCCAGCCTTGAACTTCTTTGTTGTCATATGAAGAATTAAACCAGATTTCTTCAACTTTTCCAATTTTCTTGTTTATTAAAAAGTTGTCATTTAATGAAGTGATTCTCTTTGCTTCACTTTTGGAAGGGTATTTATTTACTGCAAGCTCTGCGGGTCGGCTTGTGCTGGCCTCTGTGAACACATAATTGCCATTGTTGGCAATTGAAAATGAACCTGAACTATAAGGCCGACCATAGCTCTCGCTGCCAAGTTCTGAAGAGATATTTGTAGTCTCTCCGTTAAGTTTCATAGCAGCTAAAATTACTTTACCGTGTTTGGTGTACTTAACAAACAGGTTTTTAGAATTAACTTCCCATTCATAATCATCTATATCTAAATCCAGATTGTGTGTGATTTCTGTTATTTGAGACCCATCAAGATTCATGTAGTATAATTTTGATAATTGATAACCTACAAACTTGTCCTTATAATGAGAAAAAACTATTTTTTTGCCATCAGGTGAAACTTTTGGGTTTTGATATGGCCCTTTTCCGGTGGTTAATCTTTCAATGGTAGCACTGTGTGAATTTACCTTATATAAATGTGAATTGTTTGGGTTTAATTCGGCATTTTCTTCTCTGTTGGCAGAAACAATAAGGTTTTTTCCATCAGGCATCCAACTGAAGTTGGAATGATTAAAGTTTCCAAAAGTGATTTGCCTTGCAGCCCCACCTTTGGCACTTACGATAAAGAGATGTCTGAAACCTGATTCCACAAAACCAAAATTCCCATCAGATCGGTAGTTTACTTTATCAATAATTTTTGCCGGTTTTGCCCAGTCAGCACCCTCTGGCGGACCGGGAAAATCACCTATTTTAGTTTCTTCAGAAGGTACAAACATGCTAAAGGCAATCCAATTGCCATCAGGAGACCAGCTAAGGTTTCCTGGCGATTTTGATAGATTTGTTATAGAAGCTGTTTGGCCGGTTTTCATCCATCTCACAAAAATTTGTGCGCTTCCTTCTTCAGCGCTCACATAGGCAATTCTTGTTCCATCAGGTGACCAATTAGCATTGCTGAAATTTTGCTTTCCCGATGTAAGTGGCATTTCTGAGGTTCCGTCAAAATCAATCAGCCAGAGGTTTGTAAATTTTTTATCGGTTTTAATATCAAATTGGTTTCTAAAGTACACAATTTGGCTACCGTCAGGTGAAATTTTTGGTTGGCCGGCATATTGCATTTCAAAAACGTCTAAATAGTTAAAGGGTGTTTTGTTTTGGGAAGTGAGGGTAGTACTGCTTATAAATGCTATACATATTGCCCCAAGGCATTTTATAAAAAGAGCTTTCATATACAAATAAATCAATGAGTTAATTGGTCAAAAGGTACAAAAAAAGGTGTTTAAATCTACACAATCTTAGGTGAACTAGTTATAGGCCTTCTTTCAATTTGTTGAGTTCAGATTTTACGTGATTGAGTTTTTGGATGATTTCAAAAGAATCAAGTGTTTTTTTTCTGTTTTCTTTTAAGTGTGTTTTTGCACCTTCCAAAGTAAAACCACGTTCCTTTACCAAATGAAAAATAATTTCAAGCTTAAGAACGTCATCAGGAGTAAATTTGCGATTCCCTTTGGCATTTTTTTTTGGTTTCAATTCAGTAAACTCCTTTTCCCAAAAACGAATTAATGATGGATTTACATCAAAAGCTTTGGCAACTTCACCAATGTTGTAATATCTTTTTTCGGGAAGGTTTGCTTTCATACTGTTGACCGCAAATGCGGTTATCTCGTTAATTTTTAAAAACCTTATTTTGCATATGTGTTTTGAAACCCAAAGTAAACAAACTCTTTTTCATCGGCTTTGTCCAGACTGGTTAAATTACAAAGAATCTCTTCGTTTTTATCTTCGTGCTTGACACAACTTAAACACAAACGAGTAGTGGGAATCAAATCAGGATTCAAAGGTGTTCCATCGTCGTTAAAATATCCTGATATGTGTTCCATTACTTGCTTTTTAATCCAATGATTGATTTTCTTGTTGAGATTTTCTTAAGAGGATTTCAAATTCTTCAGCTGTTAAGTTTCCATAATAGAAATTAATAGGATTAATTTGTTGTCCGTCTTTAGTCACTTCATAATGCAGGTGGGGAGCTTGCGATCTTCCGGAGCTACCCACGAAACCTATTATGTCTCCACGCTCAACGAATTGCCCAACTCTTACATTGTATTTGTGTAAATGAGCATAAAGTGTTTCATAGCCAAACCCATGGTCAATAACTATATGATTTCCATAGCCGGTAGCCCTGTTGTCAGCTCTCATTATCCGGCCGTTTCCTGTGGCATAAACGGGAGTTCCACGTGGTGCTGTAAAATCCATTCCATAGTGAAACTTTCTGACTTTTGTGAAAGGATCGTTACGCCATCCATAGCCGGATGCCATTCGTGATAGGTCTTCGTTTGCCACGGGCTGAATGGCAGGAATTGCAGCTAGTAATTTTTCTTTTTCCTCTGCTAAAACAGTAATTTCATCAAGTGACTTAGATTGTACTACCAATTGCTTAGTTAAAATATCCATGCGTCTGTGCGTTGAGACAATCAGTCTTGAATTGTCAAACCCTTCAAGATCTCTATACCTGTTAACCCCTCCAAACCCGGCTTTGCGTTGCTCTTCAGGAATGGGTTCAGCTTCAAAATAAAGCCTGTATATATTATCATCACGCTCTGCAACTTCGGCAAGAACATCTTCAATATCGGTCATTTTTCTATTAAGTAATTCATATTGAAGCTTCATATTGGAAAGCTCCCTACTTAAAATTTTTTCTCTGGGTGTTTCGAGTGAAGGAATACTTAAATAAACTAACAACAGCAGAAAACCACTTAAGATCATTCCCAAGAGATAGATTAAAACCAATCCGAAACGACGGCCTTTTTTACGTTCTATTTTCCTATAAGAAAGTGTCTCGCTGTCGTAATAATATTTAACCTTTGACATAAGTTAAATTGTGCTATTTTTGCATTGTGAGTTAAAAGTAACAATTACTTTTTTAACTAACAAAAATAAAAAATAGTATAAGACCTACTCTTAAATTAATATTCCTTTAGCATTTATGAAGTCACAAGACATTCGCAAACAATTTTTAGAGTTTTTTAAATCCAAACAACACACCATTGTTCCTTCTGCTCCTATGGTCATTAAAGATGACCCCACCCTTATGTTCACCAATGCGGG
>NZ_CAXBAN010000299.1:0-3335 GCF_963973675.1 uncultured Planktosalinus sp.
ATACCGCCAAAGTAGCTGGTACTGAAGCCGGTGTGGATGAGCCCATGCCCAACTTCTCAGCCTGTTTTGGAGCACCGTTTATGCCGTTACATCCCACCAAATATGCTGAAATGCTCAGTAAAAAAATGAAGGATGCAGGAGTTAACGTCTGGTTAATCAATACAGGATGGACCGGTGGTCCTTATGGTATTGGGAGCAGAATGAAATTAAAATACACCAGGGCTATGATCACAGCAGCTATGAATGGCGAGTTGGCTACTGTAGATTTTGAACAACATCCTATTTTTGGACTTGCAATGCCTACCCATTGCCCCAATGTACCAGACGAAGTGCTGAATCCAAAAAGCACCTGGAAAAATGCTAAAGCTTATGATGTTCAGGCCAAAGAACTAGCAGCTTCCTTTAGGGAAAACTTTGCCAAATTTGAATCTTATGCCAATGAAGAAATTCTGAGAGGTGCGCCTATTGGATAATAGCTTTTAAAAATAAATATGAAAGCACGACCAATATTTGTTGGTCGTGCTTTTTTTATTGAGTTATATTTCAATTTGTTATTTTTGTTAAAACTATTGTTGTTTTTGCTAATGTTTAAGAAGCTCACAAATCTTTTAATATTAATTCCATTGCTTCATTTCAGCCAGACTGAAGCTATTGAACCACATACCGCATCAAATTGGGCGATTGAGTTAAAAACAGGTTTTACTTTTCAAGTTGACGAACTTGCGCGCATCAATGAACAACCTCCCTTGGATCAAGATATTGGCAATGGTATAAAACTTCAATTCACACCAGCAATGCATTATTCATTACTGGATAATTTATGGGTTGGAGGGCATTTAGGCTTTGGTTTTACAAATTATTCAGATAAAAACAGAAATATAAAAAGCACTTCTGAAAATTATAGAATCGGGGTTCAATTGCGATATAATTTTTTAAAAATAATTTCTGAGATTTACCTTCATAGTGAAGTAGGCTCTAATTATAATTATATCAATCTTCGTGAAAGTGGACTTCTACAATTTAAGGAATCTAATGCTTATCTAAAATCATATCTGGATATAGGTATAAATTTGATTTTTACTGAAAATTGGACCTTTGTGTTGATATTTAAAGATGTGTTGTATAATTATAGTTCTGCGCCTAATTTTGAAAATCGTAAAGGTTTTGGCAATTCTAATGTTTTTAAAGATTTTATAGACTTTCCTTCTTTTTCTGTTATTTATCGATTACATTAAATAGTATGTGTATGAAAATCAGTATGTAAAATGATTTTTTAACGTTCTGTATTGAAAAAAAATCTTATATTGTGGTCAAAGTAAACACTTTAATTATGAAAAAAATATTTTTATTAATCTCAGTACTTACATTAATTTCTTGTTCTAATGCAGATGAAAATTCAATTAATGCAGAAAACTTGTCTAATACAGAAGAAATTATTCCAAAATCAACTCCCGACCATTTTGGAATAGATATTAATATTCAATTATTTAAAAAACGAGTATAGGTAGTACTACTTGTAGTACTGGCTTTGGGTTTTGTGTTACGATTGTAATTATATTAAGAAATCAGCAAGAGTCGGATATACCTGCTTACGATAAAATCGAAGAAGAGGTCTTTTTTGTTGCAAAACTTATAGATGAAAATAGTTTAGAGTTACATTTTCCTTCAGAAATTTTAGATTCTCCGTACCACAATGATTCAGATTTTATAAATTTTGAAGTTCCTGAAGATGCAGATTTTGGTGATGTTACCCTTTTACAAGGTAGTTACCCTTTACAATTTGATGAAAATGGAAACTTAGTTTACACAATTGATGTTTCATTAAATTAAAAAAATGAAATGAAAACATATTTATCACTTATCATTGTATTTTTAAGCTCATTTTTTCTTATTAATGCACAAGAAACCAACTATCTAAAATATATAGAAAATGAATCCAAAGCCTTAAGTGTTCCTGTAGAATCCTTTTTTTATGTGTCTGATTCTTCTACTGAAAAATTTATAGAAAACATGCAACCTGCACTAATTGCTTTTGTGAAAGGAGAACTCTCAACTTCTATTGATGAAATAGAAGCTCACGATGAACAAAATGGCGTGGTTAATTTAAACTCAAGTTGTAGTGTGCAACAACTTACAAAAGATCACATAGTAAAACATTTGAATGATAAAAAGTCTTATGAAGGCATTGTAATAAAAAACATCCAAAATCAAAAGACCTTTACTTTTAATGAAGACCAAATTGTTGCTGTTGTTTTATACAGTTCAAAATTAAGACCGTTTATGGATCAATATTTAGCACCACTTAAAAAACTAAAAGAGGAAGAAAACATTCCTTATATCATCTTAACCATGGACTTGGAAGAAATTAAAGGGCTTCCTGATTTGTATCAAAACTCAGTTTTTGAAAACTAAACATAACTTCAAACAAAAAGCGGCTCTTTTAAAGATGCCGCTTTTTTTTAGTTTTATTGGATGTGATTTATTTCTTTTTGTTGGCTTCCACGATGTATTTTTCCAACGCCATGGTCATTGAAGGCGTTTCAGGAGTGGGTGCCTGGATATCCACGCGCAAACCACTTTCTTTGGCTGCCTGAACAGTGGTGTTTCCAAAAACGGCAATACGGGTTTCATTTTGTTCAAAGTCAGGGAAGTTTTCCAAAAGTGATTTAATCCCGCTGGGGCTGAAAAACACTAAAATATCATAATAGACATCTTTCAGGTCTGAAAGGTCGCTTACCACGGTTTTGTAAAAAGTGGCTTGTTTCCATTTTACTTTTAAAGAGTCTAATATTTCGGGGACTTCCGGTTTTAGAGCATCTGAACAAGGCAATAAAAAATTCTCATTTTTATATTTTTTGATCATTGGTGATAGCTCAGAAAAGGTGCGTTTGCCCACATAAATCTTCCGCTTGCGGTACACTACATATTTTTGCAGGTAAAAAGCCACGGCTTCAGATAAACAAAAGTATTTAAGTGTGTCAGGTACTTTAAAGCGCATTTCTTCAGCAATTCTAAAAAAATGGTCTACAGAATTTCTGCTGGTAAGTATGATTGCAGAGTAGTTATTCAAATCTACTTTCTGAGCTCTTACATCTTTACTGGAAACCCCCTCGACGTGAATAAAGGGTCTGAAGTCAATTTTCACTTTTTGCTTTTCAACAAGCTCAAAGTAGGGTGAGTTTTCGATTTTAGGTTCTGGTTGGGAAACCAAAATTGTTTTCACTTTCATAGACGGTGTTTAAATACGTTAATTCAAAATCGTTACTACTTTATATAGAATAAAATAGGGGGCAATTTCAAGTGCGGAAAGATATAAAATAAAATAGAATAAATTA
>NZ_CAXBAN010000300.1:0-3324 GCF_963973675.1 uncultured Planktosalinus sp.
GTGTACAAACCAAAACAGTATCAATAAACGGCTCTAATAAAGAAACAAAACCTTCAGAGGGAGGGTGATTGGTTTTTGCAGCACTGTGAGCAATTGCTGCTGACCCAATACCCGCTTCGTTTGAAAAAGCTGCTCTTTGAAAACCTAATATTAATACACCAATAACACCACCTTTTAAAGCAGAAGGACTAAATGCCCCGTCTATAATGGCTGAAAATGCAGGTATGATATTTTCAATATTTACACCAATCACAATAAAACAAGCAAGAACATATATTGACGCCATAAAAGGCACCACTTTTGAAGTTACTTTTGCAATACTTCTGATTCCGCCAATAATAACAGCTGCTACTAAAATCATTATGAAAACTCCAAACAATGCTCCATATTCAGCCATTACGGGAAACTGACCACTCACAGCCTCAAACGATTGGTTGGCCTGGAACATATTTCCTCCCCCAAAAGATGCACCAACACATAACACTGCAAATACTCCAGCCAGAATTTTACCTAAGGTTCCTTTATTTTGTTTTTCTAACCCTTTTCTAAGATAACTCATTGGACCACCAAAAACCCGGCCGTCTGCTGCAATATCTCTGTATTTCACTCCCAATGTACATTCAACAAATTTTGAAGACATACCCAGTAAACCGGCAAGTATCATCCAAAATGTAGCTCCCGCACCACCTAATGAAATTGCTACTGCAACACCTGCTATATTTCCTAAACCAACTGTTCCTGACACGGCAGTTGTCAATGCTTGAAAATGTGTTACTTGTCCCGGGGCATTTGGGTCATCATATTTACCTCTTGCTAAATTGATGGCATGTTTAAATCCTCTGATGTTAATAAAGCCCATTCTAATTGTAAAGAATATTGCTCCAACGACCAACCAAATAACTATAAAGGGAATACTTTTTTGTTGCTCATCTCCATTGGGATGAAGCAATGGTACTTTTTCATCATAATAAATAGAAGCAAAATTATGCGCACCTGCCTCAATAATGTCTAGGCCTTTGCTGGAATCATAAATAGAGTTTCCTTCTTGAGTTAAATGCTCTAAAGTACCATTTACAAGAGCTGTTACTTCAAGGTCTTCGCCGTCTTTTTCTATGATTGCAATGGGCTCACCTTCTTTTACTTTGGCACCATCTTCCATCAACCATTCTTTCAAGACAAAAATGCCTTCAATGCCAGGTTCCCATCTTGGCGCAGGAACCATTTTTTTATCTGCATAAACTACCGGGTCATAAATTCCGGAAGCACTAAAAGGATCCCAGAATAATACGCTTCCAATACTTGCAACAATAGGAGCAAAAGTTCCATTGAACTTTTCTGTTATTGCATCAGCGGGAACAGTCAGTTCTTTACTTACTGAATTTCCGGCTGTATCAGTAACCGTAATTGTATAGGAAACACCCTCAATCAATCCTTCAGCTTTGTTTGAAGTTAGTGGTGTCGATTGATTACTCCATTTGTATATATAGGGTGCTTGCCCTCCTTGCGCTTTAACCTCAATTATACCGTCATTTATTAAATTTGAGGGGTTTGTTACTTTTTCTTTTATAGTTAATTCCTGAGAGAAAATTATAGAAGTAGAAAAAAGCAATAATGTTGCAAAAAGTCTTGAAATCATATAAAAAGTAGTTGGTTTATAAATCAGTGTGTAAAAACAGCAAGCAAGATGCTAAAAAAAATTCCTATTTCAAATTTTTTTTAGCATTAATGCAAACACACCTGTGTAAAAAAAAGTACTACAAATCAAATACCGATGATCGTTTGGTGTATACCAAATCTTTTAGTTTGATCCAGAATGCCAGTGTTAAATACAGGATAAAACCAAACCCAAGTGTAGCAAAAGAAGAGTATATAAAAAATATTCTTACATTTTTTGCGCGCATTCCAAGTTTGTCTGCAACACGAGAAGATACAGCAAAGCCATATTTCTCAAAAAAATGACGGATTTTATATATAATTTTTAGCATAACACCGTAAAAATACTAATTCTTTTGTAACAAATAATTTCCAACTGCACATTGCAAACACTTCTTTTTATCACAATAGTTAGTTTTCAATTCAATTAAGGCCTGGGAATGTAGAGCACTTTCTGCAAGAGGTTTTAAATCATTGAATCTGGAAACTATTGTGTTTTCTTCTTTTTTCAAACTGTTGATTAATATGATTAATGCGTCTGGAATTTCCTTTCCGGTGTATTTTCTGTAACAAAAAACCAACGGAACAATGGTATTGATAATAAGTAAATCTATAAATGATTTTGTAAGTCGTTTTTTGCGAGGCGCAGAAACCGAACTAAAATGAAAATGAGTATCCCAAAAACCAGATGCGCTTACCTCAAAAAGAGTATATATTTCTTCTTTGGTTTTCACTGAAATGATTTTAGAAAACAATTGCTTATTTCTTGAATAAACCGCAGCCAACTGAGCCAGTCTTATCGTAGGAAAATTAACAGGCCGCAACCTGAAAAATTGCACAGGAGCCACCTGACTGTTTTCTAATTTGAATTTCTTTTTTAGGAAATCATATTCTTTTTTTAAAAGCTTCTCATAAGGAACCTCATTTTGAATATTCAGTAATCCAGCCTGACCAAAAAGCAGACCTTCCAATTGTATGTGGTTATCCTGAATTTTTCTTAGTATAGAAAAATCAAAAGAGTGTGCCATTGAAAGAAATGCCTCTGCATTGTTTTTTAAACCAAAATTTTTAGCAAGCATTTTAAACAACACAGCTTCCCAATCGTTTTTTGATGTCTCTAAAAGTTCAAAAATCAATGCCGATTTGTTTTCCAATCGTTCAAAATAAAGTCGCTCCATCCAGTTTTCCAAAAGGAAATCATCCACTTCCGGAAAATCCTCCTCACAGGCAATCCATTGTTTTTTGGTTGAGAAAAGTTTGTTGTATCTAGCTAAAGCGAAATCGTCTACCCTGGGCTTTAAAACAAAAGTGGGAATGACTGAATTGTCTCTTCTAAACACTTCCACATCGTGTTTCCATACAACGTGAAGAATCACATTGTCATAAGCAATGTCTGTCTCGTGATGATGGGCATACCAGTCTGATGATTTCAAATGAATCTCCACATTACCCACCCATAGCTGGTTGCCTATCCTTATTTGCGAATTGAAAAAATCAGGTCCCGAATTAAAATTATGGGTACCCTGATGAACAATTTCAATTGCCTCCCCTTCTTCAGTCTTCATAGCTGCTTTTGAAAACTTTTGAAACTTCCAAATATGATGTAGAAAATCTTCTTGCATTTTCTAAAATTACTAAATTTCACAAACGGTGATAGACAGATTCTAAAAA
>NZ_CAXBAN010000301.1:0-3323 GCF_963973675.1 uncultured Planktosalinus sp.
ATAAAGTTGCCAAGAGTGATAGTTTGAGCTCTTTAAATACTGCTTTTGCAAAAGAAGGTGCCTACATCTTCATTCCTAAACACCGCGAAGTTGAAAAACCAATCGAAATAATAAACTTTGCCACAGGTAATGAAGCCGCTCTTTTATTACAACCCAGAAATCTGATTGTAGCTGAAGAAAATGCCCACGTTCAAATCATTGAACGCCATCAAAGCCTTACAGATAATGCAGTATTTACAAATGTGGTTTCTGAAATATTTGCCGGCAAAAACAGCTCTGTAGATTATTACAAAGTTCAGAATGATAATCACACGGCCTCTTTAATTGACAACACATTTATTTCTCAAAACGAAGGTAGTAATGTGAGTGTGCACACCTTTTCATTTGGTGGAAAACTAATCAGAAACAACCTGAATTTCTACCAAAAAGGGGAACACATCAATTCCACTTTAAAAGGAATTACTATTATTGAAAACAAACAACATGTTGATCACAATACATTGGTAAATCATATTGAACCCAATTGTGAAAGTCACCAGGATTATAAAGGCATCTTTGCCGAAAAATCAACCGGTGTTTTTAACGGAAGAATTATTGTTGAAAAAGAAGCTCAAAAAACCGATGCCTTTCAGCAAAATAATAACATCCTTATAGATGATAAAGCCACAATCAACTCAAAACCTCAACTTGAAATTTTTGCTGATGATGTAAAATGTTCTCATGGCTGCACTATTGGACAACTTGATGAAGAAGCACTTTTTTACCTGCAATCAAGAGGTATTGCAAAAAAAGAAGCCCGCGCTCTTTTAATGTTTGCTTTTGCCAGCAATGTTTTAGATAGTGTTAAAATTCCTGAAGTAAAAGCCCGTATCACTAAGCTTATCGCTAAAAAAATTGGTGTAAACCTTGGGTTTAACCTCTAAGAGGTTTATTTTATTACTTAATAAAAACCATTCTGAAATGATGACGGAAAACAAAAACACACTTTTTGATGTAAAAAGCATTCGTAAAGACTTTCCTATTCTTTCCAGAAAGGTAAATGGCTATCCATTGGTTTATTTAGACAATGCTGCAACATCACAAAAGCCAAAGGCCGTTATTGACTCCTTAGTAGATTATTATTCAAACTACAATGCCAATATTCACCGTGGAGTACACACCCTCTCTCAGGAAGCAACCGATGCTTATGAACAAGCCAGAGAAAAAATCAAAACCCATTTCAATGCCCGTCAAGCAAAAGAAATAATTTTTACCTCCGGCACAACTCATGCAATCAATTTGGTTGCTTCAGGTTTTCGTTCAATTTTACAAGATGGTGATGAAGTAATTGTCTCTGCTGTTGAACATCACTCAAACATTGTTCCCTGGCAAATGCTGTGTGAAGCTACAGGGGCTGTATTAAAAGTTCTTCCCATCAATCAGGAAGGTGAGCTTCTAATGGATGTTTTTTCAGAAATGGTTACAACGAATACAAAACTCGTTGTTTTAAACCATATTTCAAATGCGCTTGGAACCATCAACCCTATTGAAGAAATAATTCAAAAAGCCCACAAAGCAGGAGCGGCAGTTTTAGTTGACGGTGCACAAGCCTGCGCCCACCTAAAGCCAGACTTACAAATCTTGGATGTAGACTTTTATACCTGTTCAGCTCATAAAATGTGTGGTCCTACAGGAGTGGGTGTTCTCTACGGAAAAGAAGAGTGGCTTACTAAATTACCCCCCTACCAAGGAGGAGGAGAAATGATCAAAGAAGTTACTTTTGAAAAAACCACATATGCAGAACTACCACATAAATTTGAAGCCGGAACACCCAATATTGCCGGAGGAATTGCCTTTGGTGTTGCGTTGGATTATTTAAACAAAATTGGATTTGATGTTATCGCCCGATATGAAAATCAGTTACTGAAGTATGCTACAGACAAACTCCAAGAAATAGAGGGGTTAAGAATTTATGGAAACGGAATCAATAAAACTTCCGTGATCTCATTCAATATTGAAGGTATTCATCCCTATGATATTGGCACAATAGTTGACAAATTAGGTATAGCAGTGCGCACCGGACATCATTGTGCTCAACCCATAATGGATTTTTACAACATCCCGGGAACGGTTAGAGCATCATTTGCATTTTACAATACATTTCACGAAATTGATGTACTTACTGAAGCTGTGAAAAAAGCCAAACAAATGCTAACTTAACAATTAAGAACTATGAAATCACTCTTGTCAATCATTACTATCGCACTTTTATTTTTAACCAGTTCGTGCGACGAAACACAAAAAGTAATCAATACCGCAAGCAACGTGCAGTTAAACGGAAACTATAAAATTAACACCGTTCTTGAAAAAGAATATGCTTCAAAAAACCTGGTTTTAGGATTTGATGCTCTTAATAAAGCAATGAATGCAACTACAGAATGTAACACTCTTTTTGGCAGTTACACCATTGATTTATATGCCATTAATTTTGGAGACATTGCCAGCACAAAAAAATATTGTGAAGGGAAAATGGATGCAGAAAAAGAAATTTCTGAAGCATTAGACAAAACCGGCTCTTTTACGCTTGAAGAAGGGCAATTAAAATTCTTTTCTGCCAATGATCGTTCGCTTGTGTTAACAGCAACAAAAATTAGAGAAACAAATGAAAATTAAGGAAATACAAGAAGAAATAATTGATGAATTTTCTTTCTTTGATGATTGGATGCAGCGTTATGAGCACATGATTTCTCTTGGAAAATCAGTTCCCCTCATTGACGAAAAAAACAAAACTGACGATTACTTGATTAAAGGCTGCCAATCAAAAGTATGGGTTTTTCCTGAATTCAAAGACGGAAGAGTATATCTTACAGCAGACAGTGATGCCATCATCACCAAAGGAATAGTTGCACTTTTACTAAGGGTGTTTTCAAATCAAACCCCCGAAGACATTCTAAATGCAGACACCTCCTTTATAGATGAAATTGGATTAAAAGAACATTTATCCCCCACAAGAGCAAACGGGTTGGTTTCAATGATCAAACAATTAAAATTGTATGCGCTAGCCTACCAATCTCAATTAAATTAACAACGTATGGAAACTGAAGAAAAAATTAACACTCAGGAACTCGGTGAAAAAATAGTCAAGGTTTTAAAAACCATCTATGACCCTGAAATCCCTGTTGATATTTATGAACTTGGGTTGATTTATGATGTTTTTGTCAATGAAGACTTTGAAGTAAAAGTCATCATGACTTTAACAACCCCCAATTGTCCGGTTGCAGAAAGTCTTCCGCAGGAAGTAAGAGACAAAGTTGCTTCATTAAAAATGGTGAAAGATGCCGAAG
>NZ_CAXBAN010000302.1:0-3322 GCF_963973675.1 uncultured Planktosalinus sp.
CTTTACAACCAAGTATATGGCTACACACTACCTGAGCTATAACATTACAAAACGCTGGAACATCGGTTTGTTTGAAAGTGTTTTATGGGATAACAGCAATGACCGTGGTTTTGATCTCAATTATTTAAATCCTGTAATTTTCTATCGGGCAATTGAATTTTCTACAGGACCAAGATCAGGAAATGCACTGATAGGAATCAGCTCCAAATACAAAATTTCAGATTCATTTGTAGCCTATGGTCAATGGATCATCGATGAGTTTTCATCCGGTGATATTTTCGGAGGTGAAAAAAGTTGGAAAAATAAATTAGGATACCAATTGGGGGTGAAATACTTCAGACCCTTTGATATTGATAATCTTTTCCTGCAGTTTGAGTACAACCAGGTGCGACCCTATACCTATTCACACAATACCATAATATTAAATTACGGACATAATAACCAATCAATGGCACACCTTTGGGGAGCAAATTTTAAAGAGTTTATTGCGATTGCACGCTATGAAAAAAACCGCTTATTTGGTAGTGCAAAATTGATTTTTGGTGAAAGAGGTTTTGACTTCAATGATGATGAAGATACCTTCAATTATGGAGGAAATATCTATAGAGATGAACGAGACAGACCTTCAGATTTTGGTATAGAAATAGCACAGGGAAATACGACTTCAGTTTTTCACGGCGAGCTTCAGGCGGGTTATCTCATCAACCCATCTACCAACTTTAAAGTCTATGCAAGTTTGATTTATCGTGATTTTAATCCGCAGGTAAATACGGCAACAGAATTTAAAGATTCCACAACTTGGTTTAATTTTGGAATACGCACAGACCTTTTCAATTGGTATTATGATTTTTAAAACTATTTCTGAATTTTGTTAAATAAAAATTATCTGGTTTGAACTGTTGCGTAGCCATACTCCTTGAAGTATCTTTGCACCGCTTTACGGAATCTGGGTTTTTCCGTAAATGAAAAACTTAAAAATTTGGAAACCAAAAATTTGGAAGTCACTTCTCAATCCTTTTTTAAGGACTTTTTGGCCCTTACTAAAGTCAGACTCTCAGTAAGTGTTGTATTTTCATCTATTGCAGGCTATTTGCTGGGGGCAGATGAAGTCAATGCTGTGACAATAGTGTTACTCACGCTGGGAGGTTATTTTATGGTGGGAGCCTCCAATGCATTCAACCAAATCATCGAAAAGGATTTAGATGCCTTAATGAAGCGGACTCAAAAGAGACCCATTCCCTCAGGTAGGTTGACTTCAAACACTGCATTTGTAATTGCTATTATTTTTACGTTGTTAGGAATTGGAGTTTTGTATGCCATTAATCCAAAGACAGCACTTTTTGGAGCTATTTCAATTTTTATGTATGTAAGTTTATACACTCCATTAAAAACCAAAACACCTTTGTCTGTATTTGTAGGGGCTTTTCCGGGAGCAATTCCGTTTATGTTAGGCTGGGTTGCTGCAACAGGAAATTTTGGCATTGAAGCAGGAACATTGTTTATGATTCAGTTTTTTTGGCAATTCCCACATTTCTGGGCAATAGGTTGGTTTTTGTATGACGATTATAAAAAAGCAGGATTCTTTATGTTACCAACAGGAAAACAAGACCGCGGAACCGCAATTCAAATAGTTCTTTACACTATCTGGACATTGTTGGCTTCACTGATACCTGCGTTTGGAGTGACAGGAGCATTTTTCATCACACCCCTCACTGCAGTTGGAGTTGGTTTATTGGGTATTTGGTTTTTGTATCACTCAATAAAACTCTTTAGAAAAAAAACACTTGAAGCTGCCCGTAAATTGTTGTTTGTAAGTGTGGCATATATTACATTGATTCAAATTCTTTATGTTTTAGATAAATTCTTAAGATAATGGCTTATACAGAAGATTCACAGGAAGTAAAACACAGACGCGCTAAAAAAATGATGCTCTGGTTTGCAATGATTAGTATGACTATGAGTTTTGCAGGCCTCACCAGTGCATACATTGTAAGTAAAAGTAGACCTGACTGGCTTACAGATTTTATGATACCACAGGCATTTTATGTGAGTTTAATTTTAGTATTGATAAGCAGTCTGACAATGTATTTCGCAAGAGTTTCTGTTCAAAAAGAAAACCATGGTGCCGGAATGGTATTGTTAATAACAACTTTTGTGCTTGGTGTATTATTTGTCTATTTTCAGTTTTTAGGGTTTTCCCAATTTATAGAAGAGGGTTACTTTTTTACTGGAAGTGAAAGCACCATTACAACTTCATTTATTTATTTGGTAGTTTTGATGCATATGGCTCATATTTTTGGGGCATTGATAGCACTTTTAGTTGTAATTTATAATCATTTTAAACAAAAGTATCATAAGGGTCAAACCCTTGGTATTGAACTCGCTGAGACCTTTTGGCACTTTGTTGATTTCTTATGGATTTATCTGTTTTTATTTTTCTATTTCGTTAGATAATAAAAATGCTTATTTTTGACCCTTATTTAAAACTGATATTGCTATATGGAAGCTACTGTTGTTAAAACAGGTACTGAAGGAAAAACCTGGGGTGGGGGTGAAAACCCGCCGTTAAAAGCAAGTTATGGTAAGTTAATGATGTGGTTTTTCATCCTTTCAGATGCATTGACCTTTTCTGGTTTTCTTGCCGCATATGGTTTTTCTCGTTACAAATTCATTGACTCCTGGCCCGTGGCTGACGAAGTGTTCAATCACTTTCCATTTTTACATGGTGTAGATGCACCAATGTACTATGTGGCTTTGATGACCTTTATTTTGATTTTCTCATCTGTTACGATGGTACTCGCAGTAGATGCAGGTCATCAAATGAAAAAAAATAAAGTAGTTTTTTATATGTTTCTTACCTTGATTGGAGGAATAATCTTCCTTGGCTCACAAGCCTGGGAATGGAAAAATTTCATCCAAGGCACCTATGGTGCTGTAGAAACAAGATCCGGAAACATCATTCAGTTTTTAGATGCTGATGGCAAACGCGTTGCCCTGAGCGACATTGCTCTAGAATCAACGCAGCGAGCTGAACATGATAGAAATTCAGGTGTCTGGTATACAACCGAAGAAACCTTGTCAACGTATACAATCGATGACATCAAAAAAGGCTTTGCCGAAAAGGAAAACCTACTGGTAAGAATTCAAAAACTGGACGAAAATGGTCACCCCATTGTACTCTCCAGACAAGAGTCTGTCGCTAAATTAAACGACTCAGGAATTAGAGTAGTGGAAGGAGCCAATATGTACCGCAATGAATACGGGCACCCACTGTTTGGAAACTTCTTTTTCTTTATTACAGGCTTCCACGGATTCCACGTTT
>NZ_CAXBAN010000303.1:0-3320 GCF_963973675.1 uncultured Planktosalinus sp.
ATCCAAAAACATTGACAGCCTTCTGGTGGAATTAAAAAAAGCAAAAGAAGATACCGTCAAAGTAAACCTCTATCACAATGTCTCAAAGCATTATGTTTTAGCTCATATTGACACAGTTCCTTATTTTTCTGAGCAAGGAATAGCATTGGCACAACAACTGGGTTTCAAAAAAGGCGAAATGATGAACCTCAATGTCCTGGGAAACTATTTTGAAAACAAAACTGAATATGACAAAGCTATCGAAACATACAATAAAGCCCTTATTATCGCTCAAGAAATTAACAGCACAGAAGGATTTGCCATGTTGTACAACAATATTGGGATGGTTTACATTCGTCAAGGAAAATATGATTTAGCACTTCCCTTAATGTTTGATGCTTTGAAGGCTGAAGAACAATTAGGGAATCAAAAAGGAATTTCGCAGTCATACAACAACATTGGGGTAATTTATTTCTATCAACAAAGTTTTAACCGGGCAACAGAATATTTTGAAAAATCACTTGCTATGGAAGAAAAAATTGGAGAACCCACTTCAATTAAACAAGCGGTCAACAATCTGGGAGCCATCTATGATTACTTAAAAAACTATCCAAAAGCCATTGAACAATATCAAAAAGCATTTGATTTGAGTTTGTCTCAAAACGACAAACGCGAAATGGCCACAAACCTGCACAACCTTGCCGTGGCATATTACAATATGGGGGATTTTTCAAAATCTGAAGAATATCACAATCACTCACTGGAAATAAGAGAAGAAATAGGAGATACAAATGGAATTGCTCTTGCTTACTTTAATTATGGGGAATTACTCAGAAAAAACGACAGGCTCTATGAGGCCAAAGTATATTATGAAAACGGACTTCAAATTGCTTTGGAACACGACTTGCTTAAAATAAAACAGCAAATTTATGGAGCATTTTCAGCACTCTATGAACAACAAAACAACCACAAGCTGGCCAATGAATATTTGTACAAGTTTATTGCAGTTAAAGACTCCATTCTCAACAGAGAAAATAATGAAATAATTGCCGAGGTTGAAACAAAATACCAAACCGAGAAAAAAGAAAAAGATCTTTTGGAATCCAGAGCAATCATCGCTGAAAACAATTTGAAAATTAGAAGAAAAAACACACTTATTTATGGGACTACAACTCTGGCTTTAGTTTTGGCAATATTAGGCTATCTCTTGTACAAACAGCAAAAACTCAAAAACCAACAATTGAAAAAAGAGAATGAACTCAAAGAAGCCCTCAATCAAATTGCAACCCAAAATAAACTTCAAGAACAACGACTGAGGATTTCACGTGATTTGCACGACAATATTGGAGCACAACTCACTTTTATTATTTCTACTTTAGACAATATAAAATACGGTTTCAAATTGCAAAATGAAAAACTAGGAGAAAAGATTAAAAGCGTAAGAAATTTTACTTCAAATACTATTTTTGAACTTCGGGATACCATCTGGGCGATGAACAAAACCCAAATCACTTTTGAAGACCTCAATGCCCGAATCACAAACTTTATTGAAAAAGCAAGAGAATCAACTGAAAAAACCAATTTTAATTTTGAAATCTCTGAAGGCCTTATTGATAAATACAACTTTACATCTATTGAGGGAATGAATATGTATCGAATCATTCAGGAATCTGTGCACAATGCCTTGAAATATGCTAATGCTGAAAACATAGCTGTCAACATAAATGAAAAAGATGATAAAATCATAATTATTGTCGAGGATGATGGAAATGGTTTTGATTTGAAAAATGCCCCTTTAGGAAACGGTTTAAATAATATGAGAAAAAGAGGCAGAGAAATTAAAGGCAGTGTCAATATTGTAAGTTCCCCTCAACAGGGAACAAAAATAATTCTGGAAGTATTTAAGAAACGCATTCATTCAGTAAAAAAGGCTTCTTAAAATAAGGCAATTGCCCCACAAGTCAACAAAAAAATAAGTTGTAAATTTAGTTTTTTAAAAACATAACTATGTCAATTAAAATAGCCATTGTTGACGATAATACTTTTTTAATACATAGCATCAAAGAAAAGCTCTCTTTTTTTGATGCTATTGACATCAAACACACCTCATTAAACGGCTCAGAATTACTCACAAAACTTCAAGAAAATCACAATCTTGATGTGATTTTAATGGATATAGAAATGCCGGTTCTCAATGGTATTGAAACCACTCAAATAGTTAAACAAAAATATCCACACATCAAAATCATAATGCTCACCGTTTTTGATAACGATGAAAATATTTTCAATTCCATCAAAGCCGGAGCAGATGGCTACCTACTCAAGGAAGTTAATCCAGAACAATTACATAACGGAATCACAGAAACCTTAAACGGAGGTGCAGCTATGAATCCATCTATAGCACTGAAAACCTTAAAATTACTCAGAAACCCTATAGATATTGATAACCCACGGGATAAAGAAGACATTTCACTTTCCACCCGCGAAGTCGAAGTGTTGGAACAACTCAGTAAAGGCCTGAGCTATACAGCCATTGCCGAAAACCTTTTTCTTTCTCCAAGTACTGTTCGAAAACACATTGAAAATATCTACAAAAAACTTCAGGTACACAGTAAGTTGGAAGCTGTTCAAAAAGCAAAAAGGCATAATATTATTTAAAGGTATTTTTCAATTACTTCCAATTTTAGATAACAAGGTATAGAATTTGATTATTTTTACAAAAATGATATTTTATGCGAAAAATAATCGTTGGGGTAATCCTTACTCTCATATTTGTTTTTGCTTTTCACTATTGTGAAAATAAAAAGGAAAAAGAACAACAACTTTCAGAAACTTCACAACTCATTCAGCTTCAGCTGCAAAATGTGGGTAAGCTCATAGTTACTGAAGGCACTTTCTCTCAGGTTTTTACTTTTGAAGACTCCAAAAAAAGCTTTTTCGACATGATTTCATTTAATAAAAAAGCCCTCGTTGTAGTCAATGCAAAAGTGACTGTTGGTTATGATTTGAGTCAAATAGAAACCAATATTGATGAAGAAAACAAAACAGTGAGTATCCTATATATTCCTAAAGGAGAACTAAATATTTACCCTACCATTGAATATTATGATGTAACTCAGGATTATTTTAACCAATTTTCAGCAAATGACTTTAACACCATAAAAGGCAAAGTGAACCAGCTTCTGGAAGAGAAAATTCAAGTCTCAAACATAAAATCAAATGCCAAAAACCGGCTGATTTCTGAATTGCAAAAAATTTATGTGTTGACAAATGATCTGGGATGGACTCTTAGATTTAATAGTGAGGAAGTTAGCTCAGAACAAAAATTTGAAGAAATTAGT
>NZ_CAXBAN010000304.1:0-3312 GCF_963973675.1 uncultured Planktosalinus sp.
CCCAAATACTGATGACCATGGGAACCTGCATTACGCCTGCGGCATTTAATGTCTCAAAAAAATGGCCTTCGCTGGTACTCGCATTTCCAATGGTTCCCCAGGCAACTTCATTACCGTTTTTAGAAAAGTTTGAAAAATTATTGACTTCAGAAACGTTTCTGAATATTTTTGAGGCTTGCGCAAGGCCTAACAACCTAGGCATTTGACCTGCAGTTGGTGAAATATCAGGGCTGGAATTTTTCTGAGCGGTTAAATTTTTCCAGCTTCCATCATCATTTAAGCTATGTGTTGAAAAGTGGCCACCCATTTGTCTCCCGGCTGCCATTGGCTCATGTTCAAGATCTGTATGACCATATAGTCCAGCAAAAAATTGTTGAATAGTCATTTCACCAATAGCCATCATAAATGTTTGATCACGGTAATAACCTGATCGCCAGTCACCATTTTTGAATGCCTTGGCCCAAGCTAATTGTGGAACTTCTTTTCCGTCACCAAAAATTCCGAATTTAGCTTTCCCGGTTAAAACTTCACGTCTTCCTAAAAGACTACATTCTCTACTTGTCACAGCAATTTTATAGTCTTGAAGTACTTCAGTTTTAAATTCGTTAAAAGAAATCTGATTTTTAGTGTCTGATTTGGTCTGCATAGGAATTATTTTGAATTGCAAAAGTAACTAAAACTAAATGGTTTTGCAATTGTAGAGAGTACAAAGCATTACTTTTTTAAACAGTGTTTTTCATTGGTTTAAATTATTTATCTAACAGAGTACTGTTAAATAGCTTTAAAATTCGTTTGTATTCGTCCGTCCAGCTGCTTGGTTCAACAAACCCATGATCTTCTGCAGGGTAAACGGCCATTTCCCAATTGTCTTTTCCAAGTTCAATTAATCTTTGTGCAAGTCTTACAACATCTTGAAAATGAACGTTTACGTCTACCATTCCATGAGCAATAAGAAGATTTCCTTTTAAGCCTTCAGCAAAATAGATGGGAGAGGAGCGCCTGTAGGCAATTGGGTCATTAGATGGTTCGTTCAAAATATTTGAAGTATACCCATGGTTGTAATGGGCCCAATCTGTTACTGAACGCAATGCAGCACCACTTTTAAAAGTTTCACTCTCATTGAACAATCCCATAAGAGTAATAAAACCACCGTAACTTCCTCCATAAATACCAATTTTATCAGTATCTATATTTAGTTCTTTAACTAAATAGCCGGCACCATCTACCTGGTCAGATAAGTCTTTTCCTCCCATATGTCTATAAATAGCAGTTCGCCAGTCTCTTCCATAACCAGCGCTTCCACGATAATCGATGTCTAAAACAGTATATCCTAAATCTGCCAACAAATTGTGAAACATATACTCCCTAAAATATGAAGACCACCATTTATGAACATTTTGAAGGTAGCCGGCTCCATGAACAAAAATTACTGCGGCACCATTTTTTGTTTCAGGGGCCGGGGTGTAAAGTCTTGCAGGAACTTGCTCTCCATCTGAAGCGGTAAAGTGAATTAACTTAGGCTCTCTCCAATTATATTTTTTAAATTCTTCTGATTGACCTGAGGTAATTGGAGTTTCTTTTACGTTGGCGATGTTTGGTTTGTAGTACAGCTCCCAGGGACGGTTACTAAAGGAATGTCTGATTACCATGAATTTTTCATCAGGAGATAAGCTTACTTCATTGTTTCCTGTGAGATGGGTTAATTTTTCCATCTTGCCACCCATCAAAGGCATTTTGTAAAAATGGCGTTCTCCGGGGTGGACCTCTGAAGTTGTAAGATACCAGTGTTTTTTATCATTGGAAATATATGGGTTAAATACTTCAAAATTTCCTGCTGTTAGTGCTTTTTTTCTCCCATTGTTGACATTTTGAATGTATAAATGAGAATATCCGGTAGCTTCAGATTGATAATAAATATGTTTGTTGTCAGGTAGCCAACCCAGTGTCCCACCACCCATTGACCAGCCAATTCCAGGGCCGGCAACCCAGGCTTCATCCCTCTGTCTGTCTAATGTTTCAAGGTTACCTGTTTCCAAATCAAGTTTTGTAATCCATCGATCTTTGTTGTCTTTTGAACGAACGTTTACAATAGCATGGTTTCCATTATCAGAAAAATATGCTCTTGAAAAATAGACCTCTCGAGTTTTTTCTTCCCATTCTTTATCAGGATAGTCCTTTACATAATCGGGCAGGTCTTTAATTCCAGGCAAATTGTTCTGATTGACAAAATAGACCGTATCTTTTTCAATATTATAAACTGCTAATTCAATTTGAGTTGTGTTATTTCCAACTTTCGATCTTGTATTTAAATCTACTGTATAGCCAGAAGCATCTATAAAATCAGGTACTATGGTTGGGTCTGAATTTGAGGAGTCATAGAGATTGAAAGTAACATATTTTTGATTGGGAGATACGACCATATTTATCATACTTTTTTTGTCAAGGAAAAATTCAAAGGGAGATTTATCACTGGTCATTGTTCTGTAGCTCTCTGAATTTTTCTTTTTTTCTTCCCTTTGATTTATTATTTCAAGTAATGAAAGGTTATCAGTTTTTAACCATTCGTTTTTATCAGATAATTCTTTGTTCTTTTCCTTTGGAGCTTCTCCGGGTTTAATATTTGTAAGCTTTTTTAAAATTCCATTTTCAAGATTGTAAGTGAAGGCGTTATTTTCAAATTGAAATGCAATAACCTTGTCGTCGAAAAGAAAGACAGGGTTGCTGATTCTTCCGGGCATTTGTAGTAAGTCAGTAGTTTTTTGAGTGTTGATATCATATAGCTTCAGTGTGTTTTCTTTAGAGAAAACCTTATGTGATTTTGTGCTGTTAAGTTTTCCACCAAAAGGCACTAAATCCTTTTGAATCTTCCAGTTTACTTTTTCAATTTTAGTGGGATTGGTAATAGCAACTCTGTAAAGAGAATCATCTGGATTATTGTCAAGATTATAGTTAAAATAAATAAAAGCACTTTGGTCACCCCATTTAATATCAGATGGAAATGTGCCCATCCACTTTGGGTCTTGCATTATTTTTTCTACTGAAAGCGTTGATGTCTGGGCGGTTGCTAATACCCCAATAAGCAAAAATAAAATGTTGAAAAGTAAATTTTTTGTCATTTTTAAGAATATTTAGTTTATTGATTTTACGAAACTACACTTTTTTAAATAAATTAAACTGTGATAGACAGATTCTAGCGAACCTATATTAAGCTGAATAAATGTTTGAAAATTAAAAATTTAATACTAATTTTGCACTCCTTTTTGCAACTGATGAAAATGAAAAGGGAATAATCATAAATCAAATAGTAACACT
>NZ_CAXBAN010000305.1:0-3296 GCF_963973675.1 uncultured Planktosalinus sp.
TAGAAACACTGCTTCAACAACTCCCTGAATTCAAAGGGAGGAGAGAGTGCTTCTTTAAAAAAGCGCATTGCAAAACGCGCCATCTCACCAATTTCTTCAAAAAAAGAAAGAGTGCTTTTGTAAAAAGAGGTCTTTTCAGCCATTTATTTAATTCTAACCTACTCAAAGTTAGTAAAAATAAGTTTAGATACTATGATAACTATCACGTTTCAAAGCGCAATTACTTTTATTTATCACCCCTTATTGTTCAGGCTAATTCACTATTTTTGTGTTTAGAACCAGACTTATGTACAAGCTCTTTATACGACCCATCCTTTTTTTATTTGACCCTGAAGCCGTGCATCATTTTACTTTTAAGATGATACGATTCTTAAGCGTATTGGGCTTTAAGGGCTTGTTTAATCGTATGTATGAGGTGAAAGACCCCTCATTGGAGCGTAGGGTATTTGGTGTGACATTTAAAAACCCTGTTGGATTGGCGGCAGGCTTTGATAAAGACGCTAAGCTGTTCCAGGAATTGTCAAGTTTCGGCTTTGGTTTTATTGAAATAGGAACCATTACCCCAAAACCACAAAAAGGTAATCCTAAAAAAAGGTTGTTTCGACTCAAAGAAGATCAAGCCATCATCAATCGTATGGGTTTTAATAATGGGGGCGTGTTTGAGGCAGTTTCAAGACTGAAAGAAAATAAAAATGTGTTGATTGGAGGAAACATTGGAAAAAATAAAGACACTCCAAATGAAGAAGCAGTTACAGATTACCTGATTTGCTTCAACGCCCTTTATGAGAATGTGGATTACTTTGTTGTAAATGTTTCTTCGCCTAACACACCCAATCTAAGAGAATTACAAGACAAAAAACCACTCACTGCTTTATTGCAAAGACTGCAGAACGAAAATAAATCAAAGCCAAAAGCAAAGCCAATATTGCTTAAAATTGCTCCTGATTTAACTAATGAGCAATTGCTGGATATTATTCAAATTGTAAAAAGCACTCAAATTGCCGGGGTGATAGCAACCAATACAACATTATCACGGGCAAACCTCAAATCCTCAACCAAAAATGAAACCGGTGGTTTGAGTGGAAAACCACTGACAAAGCGTTCTACTGAAGTCATTCGGTTTTTACATCAGGAGGGGAAGGGTGCTTTTCCAATAATTGGAGTAGGGGGTATTCACTCTGTAAAGGATGCTCTGGAAAAGCTGGAAGCAGGAGCAAGCCTCATTCAACTCTATACCGGATTTATTTATGAAGGCCCACAGTTGGTTAAAGAAATCAATAAAGCACTTTTAAAGCCAAATCAGTAAAGTACTATGTTTGAATTGCTGTTATCGTTTAGTGTTGCAACCATGGCACTGGCAATTTCTCCCGGTCCCGATAATATTTTTGTACTTACCCAAAGCATTTCAAATGGCAGTAGTTATGGAATTGCAACAACAGCCGGCTTGATTTCGGGGTGTATTGTACATACTACTCTGGTAGCATTTGGGATTTCTGCATTATTAATGACTTCAGAGGTTGTTTTTCTTTTCATTAAAATAGCAGGTGCTGCCTATATGCTTTATCTGGCTTTTCAGGTTTACAAATCGGGAAACACTTTAATGATAAGTTCTAAGGGCACTGCAAAAAAGTCACATGTTCAATTATTCAGGCAGGGAGTGATCATGAATATTCTCAATCCTAAGGTGACCCTGTTTTTCTTGGCATTTTTCCCTGCGTTTCTTTGGGACCCTTCAGGAAACACAGTAGTTCAGTTTTATGTATTGGGGGCTGTTTTTATGATTTTATCATTCGTGATTTTTTCTTGCATTGCTTTGCTTTCGGGACAAATATCAAGGTTTATTCAGCGTCAAAAAAATGCAGGTGTTTTTTTAAAGTGGTTGCAAATTGTTGTTTTTTCAGGAATTGCTGTTTTTCTGTTTCTTCCGTAAAATAAATTGTATTTTTACCCAACTAATTGACCGGAGCTTTTTCTGTTTATGAGCCAAAAGATAAAAATCATTGAATGTCCGCGAGATGCCATGCAAGGTATCAAAGATTTTATTCCCACAGAAAGAAAAATACAATACATTCAGGCGTTGTTACGCTGCGGGTTTGACACCATAGATTTTGGAAGTTTTGTTTCACCCAGGGCCATACCTCAAATGGTTGATACTGCTGAGGTGCTTTCCCGGCTTGATTTATCTAAAACAGAAAGTAAACTTCTCGCTATTGTGGCCAATGTGCGTGGTGCTGAGAATGCCGCCCTGCATTCCGATATTAATTATTTAGGCTATCCCTTTTCAATTTCTGAAAACTTTCAAATGCGGAACACTCACAAAACCATTGCAGAATCGATGCTTATTCTAAAGGAAATATTAGAAATAGCTAAAAACACAAATAAAGAAGTGGTTGCTTATTTGTCTATGGGTTTTGGAAATCCGTGTGGTGACCCCTGGAATGTTGAAATTGTAGGGGAGTGGACTGAGAAACTGGCTTCTATGGGAGTTAAAATCCTCTCTTTGAGTGACACGGTGGGTACTTCAACACCCGAAGTAATCAACTATTTGTTTTCTCACCTCATCCCTAAATATCCTCAAATTGAGTTTGGTGCTCATTTACATACAACGCCCAACTCGTGGCATGAAAAAGTAGATGCTGCTTATAAAGCGGGCTGCTTAAGGTTTGACGGTGCGATACAGGGTTTTGGTGGTTGTCCGATGGCAAAAGATGAACTTACCGGAAATATGCCCACAGAAAAATTATTGTCTTATTTTACAGCTGTAAAAGCTGATACCAATGTTTCATGGATGCCTTTTGAAAGTGCCCATAATGAAGCTACTAAAATTTTTACAAAATATCATTAGATGAAAAACACACTTCTTTTTTTAGCACTTTCTGGACTCCTTTTTATTTCATGTAAACCCAAGGAAACTGCTGTTACCGAATCCACAACAGATAATGGTGTTATTACATTTAAATTTATACAACTTAATGATGTGTATGAAATTGCACCACTCAGTGGCGGCCTGTATGGAGGAATGGCTCGGGTGGCACACCTTGTTGATTCAATAAAGTTGCAACAACCAAACAGTTTTCTGGTGTTAGCAGGTGATTTTTTAAGTCCCTCTTTAATCGGAACCATGCGTCACGAAGGTGAGCGAATAATGGGAAAACAGATGATAGATGTAATGAATGCTATGCAGTTTGATTTAGTGACTGTTGGAAATCATGAATTTGACCTAAAGGAACATGAGTTTCAGCAACGACTCAACGAATCTAATTTTCAATGGATAGCAACAAATGCGAAACATGTTT
>NZ_CAXBAN010000306.1:0-3291 GCF_963973675.1 uncultured Planktosalinus sp.
ACTTTGGTTCCATCAACATTTTTGAGGGAAAAATCAGTTGCTACATCCCCTATACTATAACCGGACGTTTTCTGAGAGTTTGCATTAATAGTAACAAGAGTACAAAATAGTACAAATAATAATTGTGTTAATTTTCTTTTCATTTTAAAAAGGGTTTAAGTTCAGTTAATAATTCATCATAAGTAAAAGATCCTTCATAAAACTTTCTTTGGGTACGATTGTAAATTAAGGTTGCAGGAATCGCCCCACTCCAGCTTTCAGAAACTTTAGGTATCCACGTATTACTATCAACATCATCTAACAAAACAACCTGCGATTTTAATTGGTGCTTTTCAATAAAAGGTTGAACCTGACTTTCCAGTTTTTCAGGAAAATCAAGACTAACAAGAATTACTTCAACACCCAGTTCTTTAAAAGCAATATTTATTTTTTCAAAATAAGGCAGTTCTTTAATACACGGCTTACACCACGTGGCCCAAAAATTAATAATATATGTAATGTCATCTTGTTTGTGAAGCATTGGTTCAAATCCGTCAAAATCATAAACAGGTATTGATTTTTCATTTTCAGTAATTTCGGACGTTACTTGATTTTGATTTTTTTCTTTGCAGGAAATCAATACAATAAAGATCAAACAATATTTTAAGTACATATAGATTGAATGTCAAGTTTTTGAAATTTAAAAATAGCTCATCTTTAGCTTTTGAATATACAATTTAACATAACTTAAACTAATTCAAGTTAAAGTTTTATTAATAAGCTCAACATAACATAATATATTATTACATTTGTACCAACAATTTTTGTTATGACAATTGAAGAAGTAATTAAATCGTCGATTCCACTAAAGCCCCATACACGTACAACGTTAAATATCATGTATAGTAGCAGGTTGGTTGAAGAAAAAATAAGTGATTTATTAAAACCTTACAACATCTCAATGCAACAATACAATGTGCTAAGGATTTTAAGAGGTCAAAAGGGAACTCCAGCAAATCTTTCTACAATTCAGGAAAGAATGATTAACAAAATGAGTAATACCACACGATTGGTTGACAAATTAATAGAAAAAAAATTTGCTGAAAGAACCATTTGTGAATCAAATCGCAGAAAAGTAGAAATCGTCATTACACAGAATGGTTTGAATTTATTATCAGAAATAGACCCATTAATGACAAAGTGTAATGAGGATATTTTAAATTTATTTTCACTACAGGAACTTAATACGCTTAATCAATTATTAGACAAACTAAAATAGTATTTTTTTAATTTAACATTTGTATATACAACTTTTTAATCAAACATTATGAAAACAAACATTCTAAAAGGCCTTGGAGCCGCAGTAATTATTTTAACAACAGTAGCATTTACAAAACCTATGGAAAAAGAAATGAAAGTAAAAGAAAGTACAATTACCTGGAAAGGAAAAAAAGTATTAGGATCACACCACGGAACCATCAAATTAGCCAATGGCTCTATGGTCATTGACGGAGATCAAATTACTGACGGAAAATTTGTAATTGACATGACTTCCATCAATGTCGTAGACCTTGAAGGTGAAAACAAAGAAAAACTTGAAGGGCATCTGAAATCTGATGACTTTTTTGGTGTTGAAAAGCACCCAACATCAACGCTGGTTATCAAGAGTGGTAACAAAACAAATGAAGGGTATTACATCAATGGTGACATTACAATTAAAGGTATTACAGAACCTATTTCATTTACACTGAAGATGGATGGAAATACCGCAAGTACTAAGCTTAAAATCAATCGTACCAAATTTAATGTGCGGTATGGCTCAGGTAGCTTTTTTGATAACTTAGGAGACAACACTATTTATGACGATTTTGAATTGGATGTAACTTTACAGTTCTAATCCAAAATTTCAAATATTTTTAAAGGCTCATTTTTATTAATGAGCCTTTTTTATTATATTAAGTTTCTACAACGTATTTAATAACTTTTAAAAATATTTAGGACCATGGGAAAAGGAGACAAAAAAACGAAAAGAGGAAAAATTATTTTAGGTACATTTGGAAAACTTCGACCAAGAAGAAAAAAATTTAATATACGTCCAAAAACAATTAAGGATAATAAACCTAAGGAATAAAAAAAAGCCAACTCTAGTTTGGCTTTTTTTTTATTAATCATAAATAGAATATTTAAATTGCTACTTCTGTTTCAATACTTGTTAAATAACGCTCAGCATCGAGAGCTGCCATACAACCCGTTCCGGCTGCCGTAACAGCTTGTCGATATTCTTTATCTTGAACATCTCCAGATGCAAAAACTCCGGGTTTATTAGTTTTGGTCGACTTTCCTTTTGTAATAATATATCCCATATTGTCCATGTCGATTTGTCCTTTAAAGATATCGGTGTTGGGTTTATGACCAATTGCTATAAACAAGCCGGTTATCTCAATTTCTTCTGTATCACCTGTTACATTATTAATCATTCGAAGTCCTTCTACTACCTGATCGCCTAGCACCTCTTCAACTTCTGTATTAAATCTTAAATCAATATTTGAAGTTGATGTAACACGGTGCTGCATTGCCTTTGAAGCTCTCATTTCATCACCTCTTACGAGCATGGTTACTTTTTTACAAATATTTGCAAGATAAGTCGCTTCTTCTGCTGCAGTATCACCTCCACCAACTATAGCAACTTCCTGACCTTTGTAAAAAAATCCGTCACAAACAGCACAGGCTGAGACACCCCCTCCCCTAAGCTTTTGCTCACTGGGAATTCCTAAGTATTTAGCAGTTGCACCTGTAGAAATGATGATTGTTTCAGCTTCAATTTCTCTTGAATTATCAACAGTAACTCTATGGATTCCTCCAACAGAATTATTTAAATTGACTGATGTTACCATTCCGATTCTTACTTCTGTACCAAAACGTTCTGCTTGTTGTTGCAACTGGACCATCATAGTTGGGCCATCAACTCCATCCGGATAACCTGGAAAGTTATCAACTTCTGTTGTTGTTGTCAATTGGCCTCCGGGTTCCATACCGGTATACATTACCGGTTTCATATCTGCTCTGGCTGCGTAAATAGCTGCAGTATACCCTGCTGGTCCTGAACCTATAATTAAACATTTTATTCTTTCTGTTGCTTCAGACATAAAACTTATATTTTACTAGTTATCGATACAAAAATAAACACTTTTAGTCAGGTAAAATAGTAAAAGTTATTAAGAATCAAACTGACAATTAAATAGGTCAGTTTTATATACAAAAAAACCCTGAAGCTTTCACTTCAGGGTTTTTCCTATTTATGATATTCTAAGA
>NZ_CAXBAN010000307.1:0-3289 GCF_963973675.1 uncultured Planktosalinus sp.
ACTAAACCGGGGCGGTTTTTCGTATCCGCTTTTTGCTATTGGCAAGGACTACACCCGCCAAAATGATTCCGCCGCCAATCAACTGCATAAATGAAAATTGCTCACCATCAATAATTCCCCAGAGTAGTGCAACAATAGGTATTGTGTAAGTTACCGAAGTAGAAAACACCGGCGTGCTTATTTGAATCAGTTTGTTAAAGACTAAAAGAGCCAAAGCAGTTCCAAAAATGGCCAGTAAAGCGATATATCCTGCTGCATTCAATGTGCCCGGAGATTGAAGTGTTTCGGCCTTGAAAAAACCTGTAGAGATTAAAATAATAAGCGCAGGAATCAAGATTACGAAAAAACTCCCTGCTGAAATACCTAGTGGCGTAAGTTCCTGTAAACGGGTTTTAATCACATTTACATTCATAGCATAGCCCACGGTAGCCATAAAAATAAACAACACATACCAGTAATTTTGATTTGGATTGATGTCTGCACTTTGCCAAATCAACAATAAACAACCGGCCAGACCAATTAAAACACCCCACAATTGTCTTTTTGAAAACCCAATGGCAAAAAATAGTGCCCCAAAAATCAAGGTCATAATGGGAGTGGTCGCATTGAGAATGGAGGTAATGGCACTGTCAATTTCTGTTTGTGCAAAGGCAAAGAAAAACGCAGGAAAAAAAGTACCTAAAAAACCGGCTATAGCAACCCATTTCCACTGATATTTGTTGAGTTTTCGAATGCGCTTAAAACCTATAATAAAAAGGAAAACCCCGGCAATCACAATTCTTAAAGAGCCTACCTGCAAGGGGGTTAAGCCCACAAGAGCTTTTTTAATCAATATAAACGAACTTCCCCAAATTATGGAAAGTAAGATTAAATAAACCCACTTGATATTGTCTTTCTCCATAGTGTAAAATGAGTGACAAAATTCAACAATTTAAACCGATTAATCTCCTTAATTTGTAACTTTGTAAAAATTTTATAATTATAAAAATGAGAACAGTTAAATATACCTTTTTAGTTGTGGCAATAGCAATGATAAGTTTTTCGTGTAAAAACGAGTCTCAGCCTGAAACAAAAACTATTGATGTGGCTTCAAAAACTGAAGCTGAAAAAGTACTGAACCCCGATGCGATTTATACCGATGCTACTTTTGAAATAGAAGGAATGAAATGTGCGATGGGTTGTGCTAAAGTGATAGAGAAAAACATTGCCAAAATGGACGGCGTGAAAGAAGTAAAAGTTGATTTTGAAACCAAGACCGCAACGGTTTCTTTTGATGAGCAACTTGCGAGTCAGCAAAAAATAAGTGCAACTGTTGTAAACACCTCTGATACCTATAGTGTGACCAGCTGGAATGGAAAAACAATAACTGAAAAAACTGAAGAAAGCAACGAATAAGGGTCATTTGAATAGGAATACCGAACACCCATCATCCTATAAAGTTGATGGGTTTTTTTATTGAAGAAGCACTTTAAATGTTTGTTGCTTGTAATCATTTGTGACAGCTTTTAGGATGTATAGTCCGGGCTTGAATGCGCTTAAATCGAGGTGAATGGTGTTTTGATTCCTTGTTGAAAGTGATTGTATTTCTTTTCCGCTTAAATCAAACAGCGTAAGATTTGATACTTTTTTGGCATAAGTTAGGGTGAAATGATTTTTTTGGTTTTCATAAATGAGCTGAATTTTTAATTCATTTCTTAAAAAGGAATCCATGTTTAAAAACGGTTCACAAGCGTCAATTGAATCAAGGTCTGAATAAAATAGTTCTGCATTTTTAAAAAAGCAGCTTACTTTTCCAACACCATTGATATCAGGTTTTCCTCCCGGTGCATTGATCATTGAAAGCGAGCCCATTCCTTCAACCCAAATGGCATTAGTGTTACTGATGGTATTTGAAGGTGTTGGAGAAAAATAAAAATGTCTGTATTCATTTCCATCTACAAGTGGTAGGTTTAAAATTGAATCTAAAATATAATACCCACCATTGTTTGGAAAGGGAGTCACGGGGTTTAGCATTTCTATGGTGTCACCAACTTCCATAGAAAAGTCATAAAGTAATAAGTCTTCTGTAAATTGTGGCTCAAGAATGGTGATGTATACTTTTTTTTCAGAAATATTTTCACGTAACAAAAGATTGCGATTGATGTAGTGATAGCCGTCTAACACCTTATATGTTTTAGTGTTTACAATGGTATCGCCATCAGTAAAATAAACATCAGTAGTACAGCCGAAAAAACATGAGGTGAATTGCCATTCATTCACGTCATTTAAAAGGGGTGTGTAATTTTGAGATGAAACCGTAACAGCTGAAAATACCAGCCAAAAGAAAGCAATTTTGTTTAGAAAATTAGTTTTTATTCCCATTTGATAGTTTCCATGATTCGTCTTACATCCTCACGAATATAAGAAATGGCAGGCAATATTGAGTCAAAATTTGGTTTGCTTTTGAAATAGAGTGATCCGGTGACAAAATGTTTGCTGCTGTCAGTAACATAGAATTGAGTAGAGGTGGCTGCGTTGCCATTAATCATATACAACATTCCATATACCTTGCTTATTGAGTCTACACGGGGTTGTTCATAGATGGATGAAGCTTTGATGGTATGGTCATATGTTAATTTTTGAGCGTCATATAACAAGGAGTCGATATTGTTTTCAACCGGACGGTATGTCAAATGAATTGTTGCTTTCATAGATGGATAAACTATATCCAACCAGCAATTATCTTTAGTTTTTATATTTGCCTGAGCATTGTAAACAAAGTTAAAAGGGCAATCTAGTTTTGGACTGACATAGACGGGTTCAGGATATTGAAGGTGTAACAGAGCCTTGGGTTTTATGACCACCTCTTCATTGCAACCGGCTAAGACTAAAAAACAAAAAATTAATAAAACATACTTCATAAAGCAAGTGCTATTTTTCAAAAACGTTTTTCTTTAATAAAACCTATTAAAAGGGTAGGTCGTCTTTTTCTTGCTTTTCATCTTGACCTTGTTGAGGTTGGGCTTGTGTTGGCTTGGATTCTGTAGAAGTTTCAGGTTGTGGGCTTGTTTTTTGAGTGTAATTTTCAGATTCACTTTTAGGAGTTAAAAAAGTGAAGTCTGTACATTGAATTTCAGTGCTGTAACGTTCATTGCCCTGATCGTCTGACCATTTTCTGGTTTTTAAACGACCTTCAATATATACTTTATCCCCTTTTTTGAGGTAACGTTCACAGATTTCTGCTGCTTTATTTCTTACCACAATGTTGTGCCACTCAGTGTTGGTTTCTTTTTCACCGGAGGTTTTATTA
>NZ_CAXBAN010000308.1:0-3279 GCF_963973675.1 uncultured Planktosalinus sp.
TTTTACAATGGCTTGTGGGCTGTCAATTTCTAGAATCCTGCCTTCCTGAATAAGAGCAATTCGGTCGCATAAGGCGGCTTCATCCATATAAGGCGTTGAGACCAGTATGGTAATGCCTTTTTCTTTGAGTCACTTGAGCATTTCCCAAAATTCCTTTCGGGAAACAGGGTCAACACCAGTGGTGGGTTCGTCTAAAAATAATACTTTGGGTTTATGTATTAAGGCGCAGCTCAATGCCAGCTTTTGTTTCATTCCCCCGGCCCTTCGGTTTTTGAAGGGTTCTATTTGTACATAAATATCTTTTATTAAGTCGTAATTTTCTTCAATGGTCGTTCCAAAAATGGTAGCAAAAAAATTCAGGTTTTCCTCTACGGTTAAATCTTGATATAAAGAAAATCGTCCCGGCATATATCCCACGCTTTTTCTAATGGATTTATAATCGTTTACTACATCCCATCCTGCTACTGTGGCTGTGCCCTGGTCTGCAACAAGCAAGGTGGTTAACAACCTAAACAAAGTGGTTTTACCGGCTCCGTCAGGACCTATCAATCCAAAGAGTTCACCTTCTTCAACCTCGAAAGAGATGTTGTTCAGGGCCTTAACGTCTTTGTAAGACTTAGAGATATTTGTAACGGTTATACTCATAGTAGATATTGTCAGGGGTTTATTCGTTTACATTGAACCACATTTCTGCCGGCATTCCAATTTTCAAACTGCCCTTTTCATTGGGTACATCAACTTTGACGGCATAAACCAGCGCAACTCGTTCTTCTTTGGTTTGAATGATTTTTGGCGTAAACTCTGCTTCAGATGCTATCCAGGTGACAATGCCGGGATGACTGCTCATCCCACTGCCTTCGTCAACTTTTACAGTTACCTGCTGACCTATTTTGATTTCGGCCAATTGGGTTTCGCTCACATACACTCTTAGCTGCATTGTACTTAAATCGGCTATTTTATAAAGCGGTTTTCCATAAGCAGTTACTTCCTGTGGCTCTGTAAAAGTGGTGAGTACTGTGCCATTTATGGGATTTCTAATGATGCTTTTTTGAATTTGATCATCCAATTGTCTTATTTGTATATCCAGACTTTTTAGTTCTTTGATTACCGGGGCATTTTGAATTTCGATATTTCTTATTTGTTGTTGGATTACACCTAGTTCTCCCTGAACATCGTCCAGTTGTTTTTGAGTAGCTGCGTTGTCTTTCAGCAGGTTTTCAATACGGGTTTTGTTGGTGTTGAGGATGTTTTTTTGCGCATTCAGCACTTTGATTTGTGATAGTACCCCTTTAGATTTAGAAGCTGTTATTTCTTTAGTTGCCAGAAGGAGTTCGCGTTTTAAACCCAACGGAATGGTGTCAATAAACCCCACAACAGTGTTTTGGATTAATAGGTCACCTTCGTTTACATCAAAGGCCATTAGTTTTCCGTTTCCTTCGGCAGACACTACAATTTCCGTTGCTTCAAAGTTTCCATAAGCATCTGCTTTTCCGTTGGAATTGGAGCAGGAGACTAAAACGAACAGGCTGATAAATAATCCGGTTATAATACTGATAAATGATTTCATAATTGTTGTCCTTGAATGATGTTGTAATTTGCTTTTGCCAATTGTAATTGAATGCGGTGTAGTTTTGAGCTGATTTCAGCTTCATAAAGTGCCGTAAGTTCTGTGAGATATGCCGAAGCGGTGATAACACCGTTGTTTAATTGTGACTGAGCAACCTTGGCAACTTCTTTTCTCAACTTAATAATTTCGCTGTCAGTCACCAGATAATCAGTTATGCTGTTGATTTCAGCTGCCAGTTGCTGCAGCTGAATTTGCGTTTGAAGTGAAAATACTTCCAACTCGCTATCGATAATTTCTTTATTTACCGAAAGCGCTTTGCGTTCTTTTTTATTGGCGTTCCAGTCAAACAGCTTCCAGTTTAAGCGTAAGCCTGTAATGTAATAGGCTTCAAATGAATTTTCCAGCATATTTAGCCCGGGATTGCCATAGCCTCCAGTAGCAAAAGCCTGTAGCTTTGGATAGTTTTTTTTGGAGAGCAGCTGTTCTGATTGTTCTATTTGCTGTTTTTGAAGCTGAAACAACTCCAGTTCAGGGCGCTGCAACGGCTTTTCTAAAGAGACTGTTTGCAAAGGCTCTTTAAGTTGTGCTGACTCCGGAAGCGGCTGACCGATGAGTTCAGACAAATTGGTCAACAATGCTCTTTTGTGATTGCTATGTTCCAGTAGTTTTTGATCTACTTTTAGCAATTCGGCTTCAATCACTTTATCTGATGCCGGCAATACCAAACCGTGTTTGATACCTGACTTAACTTCATTCAAGCGGGATTCGAGATCGTTTTTCTGAAGGTTTAAGACTGCCTGTTTTTGCTGATTCAGTAAAATTGAAAAATAAATTTGATTGATTTGTAATTTGAGTTGATAAAGGCTCACCTCCAACTGTTTTTGTTGTGTTTTGAGTTCGGCTTCTTTCAAGTTTGAGGCGGCAGCAACCTGGCCACCGTCATAGATGAGTTGGTTTAAAGTGAGTGTTGCGCGATACTGGTCTTTGTTTAAAGGCTCAACTCCAGAACCGGGAAACGGAATTTCGGTCGCATCTGACTGGTAAGTGGCTTGTGCGTCCAACTCCATTTGTGGTAGTCTTTTGGCATGAAGGGCCTCTCTTTCAAGGGAGGTTTTTGTGTTCAACAAAGCCGTTTGTTTTTGTAACGGATAGTATTCTTCGGCAAGAGCATAACATTCTTCAAGTGTGATGGTTGTTTGTGACCAGGCGACAGTGCCGGTTAACAACAGAATAAAAACGAAGGATTTTTTCATGGTGTTCGTTTTATAGATTGGATAATAAATTCGGCCACATGTGTTTTACGTTCGTTCATCAAGTTTTCAAAAGCAGTTTCATCATTACCGGTCAATCCTTTTACCAGGTTCTTGGCAATAAATGGAAAGATGTTTAAGGAAATGATATTAATAAACAGTTGTTCTCCACTGATGGGGATTAGTAAACCTGCTTTTACTTCATCGTTTACCTGTTGTTTAAATTTTGAGATATTCGGAAAATTTTTATTTTCTCTTAGTTTATTGAGAAACTCCGGATTTTTGTTGAGCTCCTGTATCACAAAATTGGGCAGGTAAGGATGCTTGATTACAAAGGAAATATAACTGGAGGTAAAGTTTCTTATTTTATCTTCTACAGAAGAATCATCATTGAGTATGGTATTGATTTGCGGAGCGAGTAATGAAAAAGCGGTTTTGAAAACGGCTTCAAAAAGTAGTTGT
>NZ_CAXBAN010000309.1:0-3275 GCF_963973675.1 uncultured Planktosalinus sp.
ACTTAAATAATTATAATATATTTATTCCCACAACTAAATAGCCTAGCAGATTCAATATCCATGCATAAAGTATTCATTGCCTTTTTTATTTTTATTGGATTGCAGGGCGTTTCTCAACAAGAGCAGTTACTTAACCTGCCATACCACGAGAAATACCTGTTAATAGAAGAGCTTTATTCAGGTATTCTGGACTTAGAAGATTCCCTGAAAATCAAAAACAAGGTCAACGAAATTACAACCTATGCCCGAACGCATCAGGACCTTGAGCTGGAACTGGAAATGAAACTTTTATGGGCTTATTACCTTACCAAGAAAAAAACAACCCGGGATGCAGGGATGCATGCCTTGCGGGTCCTCCTTCATAAATCTGCCGGACAAGGGATTGCACACATTCGCATAAGGGCACTCAGAGTACTTGCAGAATGTTATTGGAATGATTTTGAAAACTATGAAAGAGCTTTTGAGGTGTACATGCAAATGGAAACACTGCTTCAAAAAGTCACTGCAGAAGCCTATCCTGATAAGCTGATGGACTTAAACCGGATTGCCCTGGCTTATTATTATTTTCAGGATTACCGGCCGGCCATAGCTATTTTAAAGGAAGCTGTTGATATCGAAGAAACACAATTCAATAGCCTTCACAAAGCCAATGCCCTCAATACCCTGGGCTTGTGCTACCAAAAACTTGAAGAATTTGAAGCCTCAGACCGCAACTTCAGAGCTCTATTGGAGTTGCAGTTTCCTGAAACAGTTGAAGTATGGGAACCCATCGCGAAGGGCAACCTGGGCTACAATCACTTTCTCAAAAAAGAGTTTGACGCAGCAGAACCCCTGTTGTTGTATGATACTCAGCAGGCTGAACAGGCAGAAGATTATGGTCTCGCGGCAGGAGCACTCATTCCCCTGGCCGAAATCGCTCTGCTAAAAAACAAGCTGAAGGATGCAGAGGCCTATGCGTATAAAGCCCGCAGGTATATCGCACTTTCCGGGCAAACAGATCGCCTCAGGTTATTGTATCCGGTGCTGGCAAAGCTGTCTGTTAAAACCAACCAAACGGAACAGGCCATGGCCTATCTCGATTCGGCTGTAGGGGCACAAAACAACTACCATCAAAAGTTTAGCGGCCTCAAACTGGTGCGTGCCGAACAGAAAATAAACCGACAGGAAAACAACCTCAAACTCGCAGCCTTCAACCTTGAACGCCAACAAAAACTGCAGGAACGCAACCGGATATTGCTTTTTTTAGCAGTGGTGTTTGTATTGGTTTTTACAGTGTATTTGTATTTAAGAAACAAACACCAAAAAAGATTGAAAGTCCTGCAACGGGCAGAAAGGAACCTGCAGAAAGCCCAACAAAACCTGGATGCTGCCGGGAATCAACTCAAACGCTATGCGCAAAGCAGCATTCAAAAAAACAATTACATCAAGCAACTCGAGGAATCTACCCAACAAGACGATACACGCCGGGTGTTGAACAAACTTAAAAAAACAACCATCCTCACTGACGACGACTGGAACAACTTTCAGAACTTGTTTGAGAAGGCTCACCCGGGCTTTATTCATCAGCTCAAAACCCACTACCACCAACTCAGCCAAACCGAAATCCGTTTACTGGTTCTCTCCAAATTGCTGTTTACTACCAAAGAGATGGCAGCCGCACTGGGGGTATCGGTCAATGCCATTCAGGTAACCCGCCACCGCATCCGTAAAAAACTCGGTCTGGAGGCCGATGTCAAACTCGAATCCCTCATTTCTTCACTTTAAGTACGTTTTTACCTACACTTCTTACACCTTTCTTACGCTTTAAAACAATTACTTAGAGCGTTGTAAGCTTTTTGTAAGCCCTATTATTATAAATGTAGTAGAAGTTAGGTTATATTTATCCAACATTTTTTTAATGAACAGGCGTAAGAAACTAGTATGGGTCATTCTCATTATCTTGTTGGTATTTTCATTTCTGGGGATATGGAAAAAATACAAAGATGAACTCGATGCGATTGATCAAAAAATAGAACAACTGCCGCCGGTTACTTTAAAAGGGAATAAGTATTAACATAACCAACTTTATTATGAAAAAAAGTACCTTTAAGATTTTAACAGTCTTTCTGCTGGCATCGGTAATGGGATGGGCACAACAGCTTCAGACCACTACCGGGCAAACCGAAAACACCACACAAATTCAATCAATCAGTATTGACAACACCCAGCAACAACAGCCCATGGCTGCCGGTACCGCAACCCTACAGGGCGATGGATACAACTATCAAATCATGTCCACCCCGCAGGTGATAACGCATAGCAATTCGCAAGCTGTAAATAGTATTTCAATTTGTGGATCTGGGAACAATTCATATTACAGGGTGTTTGATCTGGATGATGATTTTGGAATTACGACCGACTTTCATGTCAGTGCTGCTGAATTTGGAATAGGATATGTAACAGATCCGGGTGTTCCCGTTCCTTTTACGGTAAATGTATATTCATCAACCGGCACGTTTCCCAATGACACCCGTACTTTACAGGCTTCTGCCGTTTTTATGGCTACGATTGCTAACAGTACTGCAGTTGTTTCTGTTCCGATTTCTGCTACCATCCCATTGGGAGAAAATTTAGTGTATGAAATCGTGATCAATGTAGGTTCAACCGGTGGACAATATGGTGTTGGAGCTAATCCGGCCGGTGAAACAGCCCCCTCCTGGTTTTCAGCTCCCTCATGTGGAATTCCTTCGCCATCAAGCACTGCATTATCGAGTGATCTTGTCATGAACATCGTGGGCAACGAAATCCTCGCCTTTAGTGAGTGTGGAACCCCGCTGGGGCAACCCATACCGGCAGGAGCGCCGGGTGATACATCTGGCCCAATGACACCCTCAGTAGCTACGGTAGTTGCTTCCGGTGTCGTCGGACCCAATTACTATATTGACCGCGTTGAAATGGATATTACTCATACCTGGACCGGTGATCTTATAGTCACTCTGGCAGCACCTGATGGAACAGAGCTTTTGCTGTCTGTAGAGAACGGTGACTCTGATGATAACTACACCAACACGGTATTTCAGGATGGAGGAGCAGATATAACTACAGCCAGTGGACCCTTTACCGGAACCTTCCAACCGGAAGGAGGTACCTTCGCCAATGCCTTCAATGGAGTTGAAGTGAACGGAAATTGGGAATTGCGGGTTCTTGATGATGCAAATGGAGATATTGGAACGTTTAATAATTTCTGTATTTATTTTATACCCAATGAAGCCCCTGTAATCACTTGTACAACCAAT
>NZ_CAXBAN010000310.1:0-3272 GCF_963973675.1 uncultured Planktosalinus sp.
TTAAAACCCTTCATCAATCGATGAAGGGTTTTTTTGTTTACTAGACTTTTAAAATGACAAAACAGGATACTTGATTCTATCCTAAGTATTAAATTGGATGTTATATTTATTATAATTATATTTAAGGAATTCTTAAATTAAATAATTATGAAAAAATTAACTACTCTTTTGCATTTTGCTGTTTTGACTATGCTTGTGTGTACTTTTTCAGTACAATCACAAGAACGAATTGCGATTATTCAAAGTCCAAATGTTATTTTGATGGATGCTGAAACTGGTGTTATTTTGGATCCTTCTTTCATTGATCTAGATTTACAGGATCCGGGAACTCCTAAAGCAATACTCCAAGTTGGAAATGAGATATGGATAACTCACCAAATTGGAGATAAAATTGACAGATATGACCTAGACGGTGTTTTTTTAAGCTCTATTCAAGGAGGACTTGATAATATAAGAGGACTAGGTTTAGTAAATAGTTCGGAGGTTTGGGTAACAAATGCCGGCACCAATAATGGAGCACCTGGAGATGCTATAGTGCGTTTTGATTTTGATGGAAATAACCTTGGTTTTTTCCCCGTCTCACCAGAATCTGACTCTCCCTTTGATGTTATTGATAATGGAAACGGTGAAGCGTATATATCATACAGTTCCAGTAATAATATAGAACGCAGAGATTATGATGGCAATTTTCTTGGAAACATTGTAGAACCTGGCGTTGTTAACTTTATTCAACAAATTGAAATTGAAGAACCCGGAGTAATTCTAGCTGCGGTTTTTAGCGGTTCACCTCAAAATGGTGTTTATCGTTTTTCAGAAACTGATGGGTCTATAATTGACTTTTGGAGCGAAGGAAATTTAAGAGGTGTTGCTAAACTTGGAAATGGAGAAATACTTTGGTCAAGTGGAGCAGGCATTTTTCGTTTAGATCCTGATACCGGTGTAAGCACTTCGATTTCAGGAAATTCTTCTCAGTTTTTTGGAAGATTGAATTTGGATGGTTGTACTGCACCACCTGCCCCAACAGGAGATACTGAACAGGCATTTAATGAAGGTGCTACACTTGCAGATATTGTTGTGGACCCCACTGATGTCACTTGGTTTGCTACTGAAACTGATGCTCTTGCAGGAACAAATCCTTTACCATTAAATACAGTTTTGATAGATGGAGAAACATACTATGCAGTCAATATTGTTGCAGGTTGTTTGAGCGACCCTTTTGCAGTTTCTGTCACGGTAACTTTAGGTGTAGGTAATTTTGATGACTCGTCATTTGAATATTACCCTAATCCAACCAATGGTATCATAAACTTTGCATATCATAAAAACATTTCAGAAATTACTTTATCTAATCTATTAGGTCAAACCTTACTTGAACAAAAAATTGATTCAAACCAATTTATGATTGACCTGTCTGGGTTGCCAAATGCAACATACATTGTTAAAGTAGTCTCTGAGGAGGGCAGTAAATCGATTAGGGTTATTAAAAAATAATTTATACTCTTTTTAATTTTTATATAAAAAGGCTGTCAAAAATCGACGGCCTTTTTCAATCAAACATAGATTTCATAATAGTCTGTATCCCTTTAAATGCAAAGAATATTGCAGCAACTGCTATGATTAATCCAATTGGGAAAAATATATAAAAGGTACTATTGTCTTTGTTTAAAAAGCCTAGAGTGATTAAGTAAGGAGCTAAAAACATGAAAGGCAGAGAAAGTGCCATAAACTTAATCCCTGTCATTAAGATTCTTCTATTAGTGCGTTTCATTTTTTTTGTTTTTTAAAAGGTTTATTACCTTTCTTACGCTTTTATGATTTTTTAATAATTGAAGGGCTTCTTCCTTAGATATGTTGCATTCAGCCGTAATCATCTGAACTCCTCTGTTTATTAATTTTTCATTGCTCAATTGCATATCGACCATCTTATTGCCTTTTACCTTTCCTAATTGAATCATTGTTGCTGTAGTAATCATATTTAATACCATTTTTTGAGCTGTACCGGCTTTCATTCTGGAGCTTCCAGTTACAAACTCTGGACCTACTATAACTTCAACTGGGTAGTTTGATACCACAGACAAAGGACTGCCTTGATTACAAGTAATGCATCCTGTGGAAATTTTATTTTTAACACATTGTTCAAGTGCTCCTATTACATATGGCGTTGTTCCTGATGCAGCGATACCTACTATTATGTCATTTTGGGAAACATCGAAGGATTTTAAGTCTTTCCAACCCTGAGAAATTGAATCTTCGGCAAGCTCTACCGCTTTTCTGATAGCTTTATCTCCTCCAGCAATTAATCCTATTACAAGCTCGTGTGGGACTCCAAATGTTGGAGGACATTCACTGGCATCCAGAATGCCTAACCTTCCGCTGGTTCCAGCACCAATATAGAATAAACGACCTCCATTAGTGAGCTTTTCAATCACTTTTTTGGTAAGGTTTTCAATTTGAGGTATTGCTTTTTCAACTGCAAATGCTACAGTTTTATCTTCCTTGTTGATATTTTTCAACAATTCTATGACCTTCATTTTTTCTAAATGGTCATAATTAGAATCTGATTCTGTAGTTTTTGAAAATTTCATTCAACAAATTTAAACATACTTATTGAACTGTATAATAAAAATTATAAGCTTCTGAAATTCGAAAATATCCTAAAGGAAAATTCTCTGGATTGGTTTGATTCACAATATTTCCTCTTACTGTTGCCGGTTGTGTTTCAAAGGGGCCTGCCGGCGCATCTCCTTGTTGAATTAGAGTAAACAAATAGTTGTAATTTTGTTCATTGATACCATATAAATTAAACGTTACTATATCATTGGGTTCAATATCTTCCACTAAATAATATCCAAATATCAAATTTCCATCAAAAAACTCATCTGTTAAAGCATCATAAATATTTCCTTTTTCAGATTTTCCTTCAAAAAAGTAATAATTATCCTCTCCCTCCGGGTCATTAAAAAACACTTTCAATTCAATATCTTCTCCTGAAAAACCGGCATTATTTCTTTGTTCAACAAATTCTAATGGAACAGCGGTTATCAATTGATTAGTTGCTGTATATAGTTCATTTTCATATATTATTTCAAGAGTATAGTTTGTATTGAGTTGGGGCTCAAAATCTCCAATATACAAACCGTTTTCACTGTGATTGAAAGTGAAGAGGTTTCCTTGATTGTCTGAAATCATCACATCAGCATTGGTGACCGGGGGTATTGTGTTGTCAAAATAGGGTGCCGTTAAGCTGAGCTTTATTTTTGGAAACTCTGTAA
>NZ_CAXBAN010000311.1:0-3265 GCF_963973675.1 uncultured Planktosalinus sp.
TTGAAATTACTTCTGCATTGTCAATATAAAACGTGGGCAATAGACCTTTGGTTAAAATAAACATCAAGGCAAAAACTGCCTGAATAACAAGAACCATAAAGAAAATAGAAAAAGCAATGCGCCGCAATTCAACAAAATTGCGTTTCCCTTTTTGATTGCCCACCCTGATGGTAGCCGTTACACTAAAGCCCACAGCAATCATAAAAGTCATAGATGCCAAATTGAGTGCAATTTGATTGGCAGCCTGCGAATTGGTACCCAGCATTCCCGCCAGAAATATGGAAGCCGTAAACAACGCCACTTCAAAAAACATCTGCATGGCCGTCGGAAAGCCCAGTCCAAACAAACGCTTAAAAATAGAACGATCAAGATGCTCCCGTTTTGACCATACAAAATAAGCCTTCAACTTCTTTTTGTTTTTTAGAATAAAATAAATAAACCCAAGCATAAAAAACCGCGAAATCAGCGTACCAATAGCCGCCCCTTCCAACTCCAATCGGGGGAAAATCCAAATACCATAAATCAACAAATAGTTGAACACCACATTCACCACATTGGCAATCAGGGTAGCAATCATGGCATACTTGGTTTGTGAAAGTCCATCGGCAAACTGTTTAAATCCTTGAAAAAGCATTAAAGGAATCATTGAGAACGCCACAATTTCCAGATAAGGAATTGCCAGGTCTACCACTTCAGGGGGCTGGTTTAAGTGATATAGAATGGGCTTGATAAATAACAAAAGTACAAACAATAACAAGCCATTGAGTCCGCATAAAATCATTCCGTGGTGGAAAAAGCTTCTGCCGTTTTCAATATTGTTTTCCCCGTCAGCTTCCGCAATAAGCGGGGTAATTGCAAAAGAAAACCCAATCCCGATTGAAAGCGCGATGAAGATCAAACTGTTACCCAGCGATATAGCTGCCAACTCGGCGGCTCCCAACTGCCCCACCATCAGGTTGTCAACAAGGCCCACCATCACATGCCCCAGTTGCCCCAGCATAACAGGATATGCCAGCTTGAGGTTGTATCGGAATTCTTTGGTATATGCACTCAGGGCCATCATACAATTTACTAAAATGAAAACCGCAAAGTTAGGGGTATTTGAAGAATGAATAAACGACTCTGTGTAAAATATTTTATAAATAGTTATATTTGGCACCGGTGAAAAGCAACTGAACTAATTTCTTAAATCACCACAATCAAAATCTCCCAAAATCAAGCAAACACAGATGAGTATAAAGAAGCTAAACCCGATAAAAAACAGTATTCTAAAGTTTTTTACAGATTTTTTTCAAAATACCAAAACACCAAAAGGCTTGAGCCTTCAATCTGATCAACCATTAACCATTTTAATTACCCGACCCAACCACCGTCTGGGGAATCAATTGTTGTTTACCCCATTGATCCGGGAATTGGAACTCAGGTTTCCCAATGCAACCATTGATATAGTGGTCAATGGCAATTTATCGTTTATTTTATTTTCTGAATTTGATTCTATACGTACCATTTATAACCTTCCTAAAAAACCCTTCAACAATATTTTAAAATACATCAAAAAAGCAACTCAAATGATGTCTAAAAAATATGACCTCGCTATTGCCGGTGAAGAGGGTTCAAATTCTTCCAAAATATTTGTCAAACTTTCAAGATCAAGAAACAAAATATATGATTCGGGTGAGTGTATTGAAAACAAACCAACCCATATAAGTAAAAAACCAATCTACAGCTTTTTAAAATACATCGATCCTGCCATTGATTTAAAAGATTATACGTATCCCCAATTGTCCATTAAGTTAACTGAAGACGAAATCAAACAGGGCAACACCATTCTCAACGGGCTGTTTAACAACCAAAAGGAAACCATTTGCATCTACACCTTTGCAACCGGAAGAAAATGCCACTCTAAAGAATGGTGGTCAGGTGTTTATGATGCTATGAAAAAAGAATTTACCAACTACAACATCTTAGAGATGCTCCCCATTGAAAACGTGTCGCAAATCGACTTTGACAGTGTGCACTTCTACAGTAAAGACCTACGTGAAATAGCAGCAGTCATTGAAAACTGCAGCTTGTTTTTTGGTGCAGACAGCGGTATGATGCATTTATCTGCTGCAACAAATACACCTACCATTGGTTTGTTTAATGTTACCAAACCCAAAATTTATGCCCCCTACGGGAATAAAAATCTATTCATCGATACCAATACTACACAGGTAGATGAAATCATCAATCAAATCAAAGCAGTAACCGTTTAAAACAAAACTTCAAAAAAAAAGCACTCCCTTCACTTCTTTTTTATTAGCTCACTAATTTTCTTTGTGAAACCTAAGTATTAAAAGACCACTTTTAATATGCCAATCCAACGTTCCTGAAACTCAGGAAAGGTATCAAAAACACTCTTTGAAAAAATATTGTTATATTTGAATGCTGCGCTCTTTTATAAAGCCCCCTAATTTACTTTACCCACTGCTTTTCGCAACCCTACTGTCGAAAAACTGAACAATTCGGCTTTTGAACCAATTTAAAACAATGTATATATGAAACCAACTAAATCAACTTTTACTAAACTCATTTATTTGTTCACCACTCTTGTTCTTTGCTTCGGAATGCTTTCGTGCAAATCTGATAAAAAGGAAGATACAGACGAAACTCAGACGATGGCTGATACTGAAAAAGAAGCTGTCATAGAAATCATCACTGAAGCCATGGAGTTTCAAATGCAGGACACTATTCCGGCTGGCTGGAATACGTTTCACTACAAAAACCAATCTCCTCAAACCCACTTTTTCCTAATTGAAAAATACCCTGATGGCAAAACCCTTGATGATGCTTTAAAAAAAGTAGTACCGGTATTTTCTGAAGGTATGGACCTCATTAATAAAGGCCAATTTGACGAGTCTATGGCTGCTTTTGGAAAACTACCTGAATGGTATGGTGAGGTGCAGTTTATGGGAGGCTCCGGTTTGCTTTCACCCGAAAGAACAAGTGAAAACACCCTCAAACTCGAGCCGGGTTACTATTTAATGGAATGCTATGTAAAAATGCCCAACGGTGTTTTTCATACCAGTATGGGTATGATACGTGACTTTGTGGTTTCAAATGAAGACTCAGGCATTGCCGAGCCGGAAGCTACTATCGCTTTAGAAGTTTCAGGTGCAGAAGGCATTGTTGTGAATGACTCCATTACTGCAGGAACGCATACCTTTTCTGTTTTCTTCAAAGACCAAAAAGTACATGAGAACTTTGTGGGCCACGATGTCAACCT
>NZ_CAXBAN010000312.1:0-3194 GCF_963973675.1 uncultured Planktosalinus sp.
AACTTGCAACGTCTCGGTAATACAGCCCGTATTTTGGTAGAACTACCGGGAGCAAGAGACGTACAACGTGTGCAAGCCTTACTACAAAGCACAGCCCAGTTAGAGTTTTGGCACGTGTATAAAATGGATGAAATGGTATCTTTCCTTTCATCAGCCAATGAGCTTGTAAAGGCAATGGAAAAGCCGAAATCTGAAAGCGATGAGGAAGTAACAGACTCTACCAGTGTTGAAAAAGATGAAATAACTGATCTTTTAGGAGGGGAAGATCTTGATGAACTTGCTGAAGATGTCGAAAACGACCCAATATTTGGAAGAATTCAAGGATTAGGTGGTCAGGGTGGACCGGTAATCGCTACTTTTAAATTAAGAGATACTGCTGTAATAAACAGTTATCTGAGAATGCCACAGGTTAGATCTTTGTTGCCTCAGGAACAGCGATTTGCTAAATTTGTTTGGGGTAAACCAATTGAAAACCCAACAACAGGTGAGCAATTATCAGAATTATATGCGATAAAAGCTAACAGGGAAAATATACCACCATTAAGTGGGAATGTTGTAACAGATGCTTCACAAACTTTTGACCAAAGAGGACAACCTGCTGTATCTATGCAAATGGATGGAACGGGTGCGAGAATTTGGGAAGAAATGACAGGAGTTGCTTCTGCTCAGCAATCTCAAATAGCAATTGTACTTGATAACATTGTGTATTCTGCACCAGGGGTTTCAAGAGGAGCCATTTCAGGTGGTCGTTCTGAAATAACAGGAAACTTTTCCTTAAACGAAGCCATTGACCTTGCAAACGTATTGCGTGCAGGTAAACTTCCTGCTTCTGCTGATATTATTCAAAGTGAAATTGTTGGTCCTTCATTGGGTCAGGAAGCTATTGACAGTGGTATTATGTCTTTTATGATTGCACTTGTTTTAGTATTGCTATGGATGATTTTCTATTATGGTAGAGCAGGGGTCTATGCAGATATCGCACTGATAGTAAACATCTTGTTTATATTTGGTATTCTTGCAGGACTGGGAGCCGTGCTTACACTTCCAGGTATTGCCGGTATTGTTTTAACCATCGGTATATCAGTAGATGCCAATGTACTGATCTTTGAACGTATCAGGGAAGAGTTCTATAAAGGAAAAGCTCAGAAAGACGCCATTAAAGACGGTTTTAATAATGCACTTTCGTCTATTTTAGATGCCAACATTACAACAGGTCTAACCGGTATTATTTTATTGGTTTTCGGTACTGGCCCTATTAAAGGTTTTGCTACCACCTTACTTATTGGTATCTTAACCTCTTTATTTACAGCTATTTTTATTACGAGATTGTTTATTGAAAGATATACTGTAAATGGAAAAGACTTAAACTTTTCAACCGGTCTTACTAAAAACTTGTTCAGAAATGTAAACATCGATTTCTTAGGAAAAAGAAAAGTTGCTTACATTATTTCAGGGGTATTAATCATTCTTTCACTGGGCTCTTTATTTACACAAGGGTTGAATCAGGGAATTGACTTTGTTGGAGGAAGAACGTATACCGTTCGATTTGATAAGTCTGTGATTGCTTCTGAAATCCAACAGGATTTGGTTGCTGTCTATGGAACAGCCGAAGCAAAGACGTATGGTGGAAACAATCAGTTAAAAATATCAACAGCTTATAAAGTTGATGAACAAAGTGGTGAAGTAGACAATGAAGTACAAGAATTATTGTTCCAAGCGCTTCAACCTAACCTTCCTGAAGGATATACCTATCAGGACTTTATAAGTGGAGATGAAACAAAACAGGTAGGTTTAATGCAGTCTATGAAGGTGGGTCCTACAATTGCAAGTGATATTAAGAGAGCATCAGTGTGGGCGATTTCTGGTTCATTGATTGTTGTTTTCTTGTATATTTTACTTCGATTTAGAAGATGGCAGTTTAGTTTGGGTGCAGTAGCCGCTGTAATACACGATACAATCATAGTTTTAGGACTCTTCTCACTTCTTCGGAATGCAATGCCGTTTTCTATGGAAATCGATCAGGCTTTCATCGCAGCAATCCTTACGGTGATAGGGTATTCATTAAATGATACCGTGGTTGTTTTTGATAGGATTAGGGAATATTTTAATGATAACCCAAGTTGGAAACTATTCAGGGTAATCAACTCCGCTGTTAACAGCACAATCAGTAGAACCTTGAATACCTCATTCACTACATTGATAGTATTGTTAGCTATCTTTATCTTTGGAGGAGACTCAATCAGAGGGTTTATGTTTGCTTTGATTATTGGTGTGATTGTAGGTACTTATTCATCAGTATTTATTGCAACACCGGTTATGTTTGATACCGTTAAGAAGAAAGGAATCAACTTAAAATACAAAGAAAAAGAAGAAGAAACAGAAGCTTAATACTTAAGCTTGTTAAATTAAAAAAACCGTTTTGAATTTTTCAAAACGGTTTTTTTAATTTAAAATAGAAACTATTCATCAAGCTTCCAGCTTATCTTGTCACCTACTTCAATATTCCATTGGTTTGATAAACCTGCTTTGATTTCTAATACATATTGTGATGGAACTCCGGAAGCAAGGGGACTAGCATCATAGGGTCTGGCATCTTTTTGAAAACTAACAATTCTTTGATCTGAGTCAATAAATAGAATGTCAAGAGCAATGGCTGTATTTTTCATATAAAAACTGCGAACTTGAGAATCCGGAAAAACAAACAACATAGCCTGATGCTCCTCCATTGAGTCACGATACATCAAACCCGTTTGTGTTTTGTATTCATCATCAGCAATTTCAATATCTAAAGTTTTATATATGCTGTCTGTATCTTTTTTAATAAGATTTAACTCACCGTTTTTAGTAAAGGAAATGGTAGCGGTTTTAACTTGTTTAGATGGTTGTTGATCCTTACAGGCGGTTGAAAATAATAAGGATAAAATTGCAACGCTAAGACATAGTTTTTTCATTGTATCTGATTTAATTTACGCTTGTAATGGAATATTTTTTTGAGGTCTGAACATAAAGTATAAACCTAGTAATATAAAGGGAATACTGAGCCATTGCCCCATATTAAGAGCCATGGTCTCTTCAAAAGCAACTTGATTCTCTTTGATAAACTCAACAAAGAAACGCACAGTCCAAAGCAGCACTAAAAACAATCCAAATATATAGCCCATTTTTTCCCTTTTGCTTGTTTTCCAGTAAATATA
>NZ_CAXBAN010000313.1:0-3181 GCF_963973675.1 uncultured Planktosalinus sp.
CATGCTCTAACATCCAGCTTACGGTAGCGTGACCGGCCTCGTGAAAAGCAATGGCTTTTTTCTCATCGGGAGTGATGATTTTATTTTTCTTTTCAAGACCTCCAATAATTCGGTCTACAGCGTCTAGGAAATCTTGTTTGCCCACTGCTTTATTGCCTTTACGAGCAGCAATCAAGGCTGCTTCATTACAAACATTGGCGATATCAGCTCCTGAAAATCCCGGGGTTTGTTTGGCAAGAAATTCAAGGTCGAGGTTTTCCTCTTTTTTGATTGGTCTTAGGTGAACTTCAAAAATTTCTCTTCGTTCTCTTAAGTCAGGTAAATCCACATAAATCTGTCTATCAAAACGTCCTGCACGCATCAATGCTTTGTCAAGAACGTCTGCGCGGTTGGTGGCGGCAAGTACAATAACATTCGCATTGGAGCCAAAACCGTCCATTTCTGTCAAAAGTTGGTTGAGTGTGTTTTCGCGCTCGTCGTTGGAACCCGAAAAATTACTTTTTCCCCTGGCACGACCAATGGCGTCTATTTCATCAATAAAAATAATGGAAGGTGATTTTTCTTTGGCTTGTTTAAAAAGATCTCTCACTCGTGAAGCACCCACCCCAACAAACATTTCTACAAAATCTGATCCTGAAAGTGAAAAGAACGGTACTTTGGCTTCACCGGCAACTGCTTTTGCAAGTAGGGTTTTACCGGTTCCGGGAGGTCCTACAAGTAAAGCTCCTTTTGGGATTTTACCTCCAAGGGCTGTATATTTTTCAGGTGTTTTAAGAAAGTCAACTATTTCCTGGATTTCTTCTTTAGCACCTTCAAGTCCAGCAACATCTTTAAAAGATACTTTTACGTCTGTATTTTGATCAAATAAGCGAGCTTTTGATTTTCCAATATTAAAAATCTGGCCTCCTGGACCACCACCGGCGCCGCTGGACATTCTACGCATTATAAAAATCCAGATTGCAATTATGATAGCAAAGGGGAGAAGAGTGATTAAAATGTCACCCCAAACATTTGATTCTGTATCGTATACAATAGTGGTAGAAAGGTTGTTTTCTTCTTTGGTTTTTCTTAATTCATTTTCAAAATTCTGTAAATCACCAAACTCAAATTGATAGGCAGGAGTATTTGAAGAGAGGGGTTGATTGCCAACTTTTCTGATGTGAACTTCTTTCGATTTGCCTTCTTCAGTTAAAAAGACGCGTGCTTTATTTTTATTGACGATTACAACGCGCTCCACATCTCCTTCCTTGAGGAATTGTTGAAATTCAGCTGGGGTAGTTTTTGCGGGCTCAGACCATCCACCGCTTCCAAAATAATTAATTGCGATAAATGCAAAAATAATCATCGCATAAATCCAATAAGGACTGAATTTTGGTTTTAGGTCTTTGTTTTTATTGCCTTCGTCCTGTGGTTTCTTTTCTGAATTGTCTGTATTTTTTGCCATTAATTTGTTGCAATTTTTTAATAACTTGATTCGATTTTCACTGTTTTAGCGTCACCCCATAAGCTTTCAATGTCATAAAACTCTCTAATGTGTTTTTGAAAAACATGTACCACGATGTTTACATAGTCCATCAAAACCCATTCAGCATTATCTGAGCCTTCTATGTGCCAAGCTTTTTCTTTTAAGTTTTTACTTACTGATTTTTCGATAGAATTTACAATGGCATTTACCTGTGTATTTGACGTTCCATTGCACACAATGAAGTAGTCGCAAACTGTGTTTTCGATTGCTCTTAAATCAAGAATTTCTATATCCTGACCCTTTACATCTTCAATACCTTGAATAATTTGAGTAATTAATTGATCTGCTTCGTTTTCTTTTTTGGTCATTAAAACAACTATTTTTGCAAAGTTATCACTTTTTTGGTTTCCTGTAGCTTGTTGCTTTACAAGATTAACTCAATTTTTAGATTATTTTTTATGAATATAAACAAAATCAATGCCACGACCTCTACAAACACCTATCTCAAGAAGTTAATTAGAAATGACCAAACTTTGAATGAACTTGCTGTGATTGCAGAAAACCAAACTCAGGGTAGGGGGCAATTGGGTACTGAATGGCAATCACAAAATGGGAAAAGTTTAACGATGAGCTTACTTAAGAGGCTTGAGAAGTTACATGTAGAAAATCGTTTTTATCTTTCTATGCTGGTTTCAATTGCGGTTAAAAATGTACTCACATTCTACAACTTACCCGATATTAAAATAAAATGGCCAAACGACATTCTGTCAGTAAATAAAAAAGTGTGTGGCTTGCTTTTGGAACCTGTTTTAAAAAAAAATCAGATTAAAATGATAATTATTGGTATTGGATTGAATGTGAATGAAACTGAAATACCAGCATTACCAAATGCAGCATCTATAAAAATGTTGACCGGGAAGCTTATTGATATTGATAGACTTGCTTTTGAAATTGTAAATGAAATCAATAAACAATTTTTGAAGTTAAACAGTCATCCCTTTTCTGCTATCAAAAGCGAATATCAGAACAATCTTTATCAAAAAGACTTATTAAATACCTTTAAAGACCATTCAGGAATTGAATTTAAAGGTTTAATAACAGGCGTTTCAACTTCAGGTAAACTTCAGGTAGCTACTGAAAGTGGCTCAAGAGAATTTGATTTAAAGGAAATTAAACTTCTAAACAGATTATAATTTTGCCAAATTAGTACTCAGGGTTTCTAAAAATTTTGAGATAGGCCCTTTAATCATCATAGCCATCATCGCGTTAAACTCGCCTTCAAAGTGTAGTATTGCATTGGAAGTTTGTTCGTTTACCTCATCTATATTTGCTGTAAGGGTGAATGGAAGTTTATCACTAATAGCACCTAAAACAACTTTACTTGGTGGCAAAGATTCTTTGATTTCAAGCGCAATTTCTGGCATGCCTTTGAGGGCAAAAACAAAGGCATTTTCTCTTATCACTTCAAACTTACTAATGTTATCAGGCATGAGTTGTTCAAAATTTTTTACATCACTTAAAAAGGCTGCCAGTTCTGTAGCAGATTTATTTACGGTCACTTGATTGCTTTCCAGATTCATAAGGTTATTAATTTTTCCATTCTGCCGGATTTAATTTCCAGTCTTGAAGTGTTTGAAATTCTTTGGTAGAAATATAATTTAATTTTTCAGCTTCAGAAAGTAACATACTTTCTTCTGCACTATTAGAATTTTTTGA
>NZ_CAXBAN010000314.1:0-3177 GCF_963973675.1 uncultured Planktosalinus sp.
GCGAAAAGACCGTGCGCTTTCAAACCGGCATCCGGCTTTTGTACTGTGGTTTACCGGACTTTCGGGCTCCGGAAAATCAACCATAGCCAACGCGGTAGAAAAAGCCTTGTTTGAAATGAAGCTGCACACCTATACCCTGGATGGCGATAACATACGCTCGGGAATCAATAAAGGACTGGGATTTACGGAAACCGACCGCAATGAAAACCTGAGGCGCATTGCTGAAGTAGCAAAACTCTTTGTCGATGCCGGCACCATCACCCTGGCAGCCTTTATCTCTCCTTCTTTAAATGACAGGGCACAGGTGAAGAACATCGTTGGAGCAACCGATTTTTATGAAATTTTTGTCGACACGCCGCTGGAAGTCTGCGAACAACGCGATCCCAAAGGACTTTACAAAAAAGCGCGTGCCGGCGAAATCAAAAACTTTACGGGCATCGATGCACCCTATGAGCCACCACAGCAAGCAGACCTTGTGTTGAAAACAGATGAAGAGCCGTTACCGGAGCTCGTAAAAAAAGTAGTTACCTTTGTACAATCACTGATCCAAAAAAAACAGTATGAGTAAATATTTTCTCAATTATCTCGACGAACTCGAATCGGAGGCTCTATTTGTGTTGCGCGAAGTGTGGGCACAGTTTGAAAACCCTGTGATTCTCTTTTCCGGTGGAAAAGATTCCATTGTAGTGACTCATTTGGCTCACAAAGCGTTTTACCCTGCCAAGGTCCCGTTTCCTTTGATGCATATTGACACCGGACATAATTTTCCGGAAACCATCGAATTTCGGGATAAGCTGGTGTCAGAAAAGGGCTTGCAACTGTTGGTAGGCTCTGTACAGCAATCCATTGACGAAGGCAGGGTTGCCGAGGAACGTGGTAAAAATGCCACACGCAACATCCTTCAGACCACTACACTGCTCGATGCCATCGAATCACATAAAATTGACTGCGCCATTGGCGGCGGTCGCCGTGATGAAGAAAAAGCACGCGCGAAAGAACGCTTCTTTTCCCACCGCGACGACTTTGGACAATGGGACCCTAAAAATCAGCGTCCCGAATTGTGGAACCTGTTCAACGGAAAACAGTTTGAAGGCGAACACTTCCGGGCTTTCCCGATCAGTAACTGGACTGAAATGGATGTGTGGAATTACATTTTACGAGAACAAATAGAAATTCCATCGCTCTATTATGCCCACAAACGACAAGTAGTTTGGCGCAATGATTCCTGGATTCCCGTTTCAGAGTATTTAAAACTGGAACCTGGCGAGGCTATTGAAATCAAAAAAATCCGTTTCAGAACCCTGGGCGACATCACCATTACCGGAGGTATCGAATCAGACGCCGACACCCTTGAAAAAATCGTCGCGGAAGTAGCCGCCATGCGACAAACAGAACGAGGCAACCGCACCGATGATAAACGCAGTGAGAGCGCCATGGAAGACAGAAAGAGGGAAGGGTACTTTTAATAATCCGAATTATCCGAATTAAATGATAGTGAACTAAAATGAATAAAATTTTATAAAAGGAGGAAAGTTATAAGATTATTGGAGGGTTATTATAAGAGTTTATATCATTTTTATAAATTTGAATGGTTTTGATATAAAAGACACTGTTTAGCCCCCCGGCACCCTAAAGGGGGAGAATTATAGTCTTTACTATAATTCTATAAGATGGTTAAAATTATTTAAATGAAGGACCAAAATCCATATCACCACGAAAGTATGTGGAAAGGAGCAACGCAAAACACTTTTAATAAAGCAAAGCAGCTTAGGATGAATATGACTGAGGCAGAAAAAGTATTGTGGGAAGAATTGAAAATGAATAAGTTACAAGGATATAAGTTTAGAAGATAGCATCCGCTGCAAAATTATATTGTTGACTTTTACTGTCATTCTTTAAAATTAGTAATTGAGGTGGATGGGGAAATTCACTTAACTAGCAAACAAATTAAAATTGACCGGGAACGAACAGAAATATTAAACTTTAATGGTATAGATGTCATTCGTTTTACAAACGAAGATGTCCTTAATAAGTTAGATTATGTTTTAATGGAGATAAAAAAAGAAGTTAAACAGCGAGAGACCTCGTCCTTATAGTTAGAAGGAGAGGATTTGAACGTAAAATTAATTTGTACACGAGTGCCCCCCCCTTTAGGGGGTCGGGGGGCCGACGGGAGGTAGATGGGAGTAAAGCTTCCAATCCGTGCAATCAGTAAAAATCTGTGTAATAAAAAAATAAAATGGAATTAAATAACAATCAACTACTACGTTTCACCACTGCCGGTTCGGTCGATGACGGGAAGTCAACCCTCATCGGTAGACTGCTCTATGACAGCAAGTCAATTTTTGAAGATCAGCTCGCATCGGTGGAGGCTACCAGCAAGCGGAAAGGTCATGAAGGAGTAGACCTGGCATTATTTACTGACGGATTGCGTGATGAGCGCGAACAGGGCATTACCATTGATGTGGCTTACCGATACTTTACCACACCACGACGTAAATTCATCATTGCCGATACACCCGGGCACATCCAGTACACCCGCAATATGGTGACCGGTGCATCCACGGCCAATGCGGCCATCATATTGATAGATGCCCGTCACGGCGTGATAGAACAAACCAAGCGTCATGCCTTTATTGCTTCGCTGCTTCAAATTCCGCATATGATTGTTTGTGTTAATAAAATGGATTTGGTAGACCATCAGGAAGCTGTGTTCAATGACATCGTTGCTCAGTTTGAAGTGTTTTCGTCTAAGCTTGATGTACAGGATGTGCGTTTCATTCCCATCAGTGCACTCAATGGCGATAATGTAGTGAACCGCTCTGAACAAATGCCGTGGTTTCAGGGAGCTCCCTTGCTGCATACGCTGGAAACCATTCACATCAGCAGCGACACCAACAAAATCGATGCGCGTTTTGCCGTGCAAACGGTTTTGCGTCCGCAACGGGAAGGCTATCTGGACTACCGGGGCTATGCGGGTCGCATTGCCAGTGGGATCTACAGAGTGGGGGATGCTGTGACGGTCCTGCCTTCAGGTTTTAACTCTGTAATCAGCTCCATCAATGCCGGGGAGAAAGAGGTGACGGAAGCCTTTGCACCGATGTCAGTTTCTATGACCCTGGAGGACGATATTGACATCAGTCGGGGTGATATGATTGTGAAGTCCAATAACCAACC
>NZ_CAXBAN010000315.1:0-3169 GCF_963973675.1 uncultured Planktosalinus sp.
GCCGTAGCCAGGTTATTCACGCCGGCGGTAAAGTCCCTGTGAGTCCCTTTTGTCCCTTTTACCCGTTAAACCCTTTAAGCCTGTTGCTCTTTTAACGCTTTTTGCGTTGTTCAATTCTTGCTTTGGTCATTCGCTCTCTCAAACCGCCTTCTTTTAAGAAAGCTGTTTCCAGTGCTTTGATCTGCTTGTTTAATAAAAAGCTTACTACTTTGATGAGGCCAATCATGACATTGGCACATATCTCAGGGTTTTCATTCTCAATGCCTTTTTTAAACGTTTCATAAGTGGCATTGGGTGTTTTGTTGAGTTCGCGCAATCTTGCTACTAACCGGTGTTCTTTTCCCCATATTTCATAGTTGCCACTTCTTAGAAAATCTTCATAATCTATGCGCAACTCCTCCAAAGAAGCCCGGGCGACATTGGTTAATTTAATTTCAAATTCTTTTGATGTGCCGGAACCCATACTGGCTTCAACTATGTTTTGTTTGCCACTTCTGGCTGCTTGTACCATTTGATCAATAGTGCGGTCATACTTCCTGAAAAACCGATTGGTAAAATAAATGGTGCCGTCATAGATAATTTCCGCTTTTTGATACGAAATCAAATTGCGGTAACCACCGTGTTTTGGTATAAAGCCTGGCTTGTGTTGTTTTTGTTCTTTCATAATAAAGGACTTAAAGGCAACATGGACTATTACGCAGTGTTTTTTCTTCTTATTATCTTCAAAGCTTTTTCTTTAATAAGCATGAGATTTAGTAAGCGGGGATAATTAAAAAGGGGATACTCAAATATAGTTAAAATTGTTAAAACTCTCCCAGAGTAATTGGTGAGCTATTGAGTTTGTGAGTTGGTGTTCCAACAGGTTCCAACAAGAATTAACTTTTGCGCGCTTTTTAGCGCTTTTTGCACGGTAGGAAATGGAGGTTATTAACAATTAAAATATATAAAACTCATTATATCAGGTATTTAATATTTTATTTAACGTCACACTGTATGTGAAAAATAATGTGTTAAAAGTTCCAACAGATTCAAACAAGTTTGTATATTTACGTTAAAATAAGAAACCCCCACATCCACAAAAAAGGGTCGTAGGGGTTTACACAAAAAAACCTCAAAAGGGTTATAAGCAAGGATGGGTGTACGGCCTATCCTTCTTTTTTTGCAAACTTCATAGAAGTGAGCATCCCTTTGAGTTCGTCAGCGGGTGAAAAGCGAATTCGTGCTTTTCTGATATTGCCCGATGACAGTTCATCTGCAGTTTCGACTCCTGTACTACTCAGTGTGGTGCGAAACGTACCCAGATCATCCAATTTGACTATGTAGCCTTTGTTTAACGCCTTCTTCATAGAACTTAGAAAATTCTGAATCACATTGTAGCAATCACCTCGCGTAAGCGAGCTTTTTTCTGCTACTTCATCAGAAAGTTCCTTCAGATCCATGCTGGCTGTATAAACAGGGCTTGCATAAAACTTATTGGGAGCCTCCGGGTCTAACGGATTGTGCCGTTGAACGGCTTTAAACTTTTGCATTTGCTTTAAAGTTTAAATGAAACAATCACTGCAATAAAAATATGAACATGTTCACCTTGCGGTGGCAGCCGCTTTGACTGCACTGTAAAATTGCGAAATTATTTTGAAACTTTAAAGTTTACTTATCAACAAAAAATGGAATTTTATTATTTTAATAAAAATAACTTTAAAATACAGTATTACAGTGTGTTATGTAATAATTTATTGTGCTTTTATGCTAAAAGAAAAAAAACCAAATGTTGAAGGATTATGATCTGATAATCAGATAGATACTAAATACACTTTTTAAAAACACCCCTAAACTTGCATTTTTTTTGATGCAACTTGATTTATATTGCTTAGTTACTGAAAAATAGCACTTTGAGTTATTAACAATGGGTTTTTGTCAAATACCCAGTAAAAACGCTCTTTGGACTACATTGCCCCGTTTAATGAAATGAAATCGAAACTTACTCAGAGTTTACTGTACAGCCGTGACAAGCTCTCTGTACAGCCACAACTAGTTTTCTGTACAGTCATGACAACTTTGCTGTACAGACCTTGGGAGGGCTTGTAATTAGGGGTGGTTTGAGGGGGTGGTTTGACACGGTTTTTAACTTAATGCCAGGCGGGGTTGAGTTATTGCTGAAGTCCATTTAAAATCAATTGGATACCCCCACTTCCGCGCGCCTGCGCGTCTAAGGCTGGATTGCATCACGTGTGTGACGACCTTTGATTGCAAGCTATGTATTTGGTTGATACGTTTAATTTTAATTCAACCAAAACACTCAAAAACAATCACATTATCCAAAATTCCTTTTCTTTCTCTATAATCTGCAGCACTGCTATACACATAAACTTCAGGATTTAGAAACTTATAATTTCTGCTCCTATTAGCTTGTTTTGCTATTCATTGGCAGGAGTTGCTGCGATGTGAATGCTTACCACACTATGTCCCGATAACTATCGGGATGCGGGAGCGAGGGGAACCTGTTTCTGAAAAAAATTAGGCAAAGATTGCGACAACAAAAATGAAGTTTATCTAGTTTAATTAATACTTTTTAAATTTCTTCTATTACCACCGGAAGATAGAATCAATCTATCAACTTTGCTATTAATAAAAGTTAAATGCCCGAAACTGCCACCAACAGTAAAATTATTTTTGGTTTCGGGATATAGAATAGCACGGAAAACTTCCAAAGAGTTAGTTTTTGTTTTTCTGATATACACAAAGTCCTCTTTTTCTCTTATAATTTCAACAATATTTAGACTATCGGTGTAGATACCTATATAATGCCCAAAACGGCTTAAGTCTTTACTAATTAGGGTGTCTTTAGGGATGTTTAGATAATCAGACAGTTCATCATAAAGTTTCAGCGCATTGTTTCGAAAATTTAATGCTGCTGTATTGTGACCGCCAATATTAGTTCTCCCATAGTGAGTCACTTCATTTAAATAGATTGGATCATTCAGAAAATAATCGATCATTTCATCTGTCGATTCATTTTTTACGTGAAAATTATAATACCAGGATTTTTCATCTTTTAATTTTTGTGCATGCTTCTGAAGTCTCATAATAGCATTCTCATCTGCAATGTCAAGACGTTTTTTACTTTTTTCATAAATCATTTTGTTTAACTTGTCATTTATGCCTTTAATTT
>NZ_CAXBAN010000316.1:0-3156 GCF_963973675.1 uncultured Planktosalinus sp.
TTGCTCATTGACTAATGATGTCGCGCTTCTCAATATAAATAATGACCCAAGCGAATTCAATTTTGTATGTAATCCTGAACCTGTTGTTATTTCCGCAACCGTTGCCAACACCGGTATAGATCCTCAAACCAACATCACTATCCGCTATCAAGTCAATAGTGAACCGCTGGTTGAAGAAACTATATCGGCAACCATCAATTCAGGCGAACAAATTGATTATGAGTTTGATACCACATTGGAATTGGAAGATTCAGGTGAATATACTTTAATGGTTGAAATTGCATTGACTGGAGATGAAAACCCTTCAAATAATGACCAATCTATTGAGTTTTATTCAATATCTGAAGCAACCGCCATTGATTTTTCTGAAGATTTTGAAACTAATGGTTTTCCACCAAACGGATGGCAATTATTCAATCCAGATAATGATGACACCTGGGAAGAGCGTTCAGGAATTATTGGCAGCGATGGTGCCACGGGAACAACAGCTTATTTTAATAATTTCTCTTACAACGCCGAAGGTGAAGAAGACATATTTCAAACAGAAATTTTTGATTTGACCTTTGCTACTGCAGCTCAAATGACATTTGACTTAGCAAAAGCTCAGTATTCCTCTGGTTTTTCAGATGGTTTACGAGTAGAGGTTTCGACTGATTGTGGCCAAACATTTACTACAGTATATGAAAAATCTGGTTTGGATTTATCAACTATGCCCTCTTATATCACTTCAAACTGGACACCTTCTGCACCAGGAAACTGGAGAGAGGAACAGGTGGACCTTTCAGATTATCTGGGTGAACTGGTACAATTTAGATTTATAAATGTTTGTGGCTATGGCAACAGCACCTATATTGATAACATTAACGTGGAAGGGTTTCTTTCTAATCAGAGTTTTGAAAGCGTGCAATTTACAATGTATCCAAATCCCACATCCAATGAGGTGTTTTTAAGGTTTGGAAGTGTGCCCACTTCAGAAATGGAACTAACTATTATAAACACATTGGGACAAACTGTTTTTAAATCAAACTCAGTTGAGCTCAATGGAAATCAAACTGCGGTTTTAAATGTTTCAGATTATGCTTCAGGATTGTATTTTATATCAATCAAACAAGATAACTCAACAGTAATCAAAAAATTGATTATTAAGTAAGGACCTTTCACAATACAAAAAAAGTCGTCAATTCACCACATTGACGACTTTTTTATTTTAATCTTTCAAAAGATTATTGCACATAGAATAGTATTGCTATTTTTATACAAAATTTCAACTATGGCAACAAAAGAAGACTTTTTCAATCACATCACAACTGGTTATACCACCAAAGGAGATTTTATAACAATGGGGTCAGCGATGTTTAATGGCGAAACATTGACCGACGCCTTTGTAAAAATACCTTTAAAAACATTAAACCGCCACGGTTTGATTGCGGGAGCAACTGGAACCGGTAAGTCAAAAACCCTTCAGGTATTGTCTGAAAACCTTTCTGAAAAAGGAGTTCCGGTACTTTTAATGGACATCAAAGGAGATTTGAGTGGTGTAGCTCAACCCGGTGAAGAAAAACCATTTATAACCGAACGACATCAAAAAATTGGCCTCCCTTATCAAACAAAAACATTTCCGGTTGAATTGCTGTCCCTTTCTGAAGAAAAAGGTGCTCGATTAAGAGCCACAGTGTCTGAGTTTGGACCCGTTTTATTATCACGAATTCTTGATTTATCTGATGTACAATCGGGCATATTATCTGTGCTCTTTAAATATTGTGATGACCATCACCTGCCATTATTAGATTTGAACGACTTAAAAAAAATCCTTCAATACAGCACCAATGAAGGTAAAGAAGAAATTGAAAACGAATATGGAAGAATATCAAGCGCCTCCACGGGAGCCATTCTTCGAAAAATTGTAGAATTGGAACATCAAGGTGGCGATTTGTTTTTTGGAGAACGATCTTTTGATCCACAAGACTTTTTAAGAACAGATGACCGAGGTATGGGCTTCATCAATGTTTTAAGACTCACAGATATTCAGGACCGTCCTAAATTATTTTCTACATTTATGCTCTGTCTATTGGCAGAAATCTATGCAACCTTTCCTGAACAAGGTGACAGTGACAAACCTAAATTAGTCATCTTCATTGAAGAAGCTCATTTAATTTTCAGCAATGCATCAAAGGCATTGCTAGACCAAATTGAAGCAATTGTCAAGCTCATCAGGTCTAAAGGAGTCGGTATTTTTTTTGTAACTCAAAACCCTACTGATGTTCCTCAAGAAGTATTAAGCCAATTGGGGCTTAAAGTACAGCATGCTTTGAGAGCTTTTACCGCCAAAGACAGAAAAGCCATTAAGCTTTCTGCTGAAAACTATCCAATTTCAGAATACTACAAAACCGATGAAATTTTAACTTCATTGGGAATTGGTGAAGCACTAATTTCTGCATTAAATGAAAAAGGAATTCCAACACCACTAGCAGCAACCATGTTGAGAGCACCAATGAGCAGGATGGACATCCTTCAAACAAATGAAATAAACACCCTGATTGACCAATCAAAACTTGTAAAAAAATACAATGAAGCTATTGACAGGGAAAGCGCCTATGAGTTATTGAATGAAAAAATTGCCTTTGCTGAAAAACAAGACGCTATCGAAAAAGCCAGGCACGAACGTGAGGCCGCTTCCAAGGCATCCTCTAGAAGCAAAACAACTTCAAGCAGGAGAACAACACAAAACCCAATTACGAAATTGCTTTCAAGCCCCACTGTGATTAGAAGTATTTTGGGAATATTGGGAAAAATGATTAAATAAAAACAAAAAAACATGAAAAAAACAATTTTAACCTTAAGTATAACGGGATTACTTTTTACCGCTTGCGGAGAAGATAAAGACCCCTTTCTGATTGATTCAAATGGTATAGGTGCTATCACCAAAGAAACCAAAATCAAGCAGCTTGACTCAATTTTTTCCAATGATTCTATTGTAACTATATCAGAAGAAGCTAACAGAATGTCTGCAATGGAACAATTTGAAATTTATGAGACAGGAGGCAACAAACTTTTACTCATCACGCCTCAAAAAAGTAAAGATCCAGAAGCAAGAATTAATAACATCCAGATTTTTGACAGCCGATATCAAACTGAAAACGGCCTGAACTTAAACAG
>NZ_CAXBAN010000317.1:0-3153 GCF_963973675.1 uncultured Planktosalinus sp.
TCCACTGTTTTTCCTATAAAGGTGTTTTCAGTTGTTTTTTTAAGGAGCATTTCACAACCTTCCTTTATTTCAATAGTTTCAGGCAGTAATCTGTCAAAAAACTTGGGTGTTTGCCATTTACAAGTCCATAGGCTGGCATTGGGTATGGTAAAAATATCACTTCGCAATGTACTGTCATTTTCACGACTTAATTTGTAAATTCTCTGTCGGAAGGGTTCTTCCTGTTTGTTTGTTAGTGCTTGCTCCACATAGAGCCACTTGCCATCTTTTTCGACCCAGATGGGATACATATGAAGTGTGACCTTCCTAAAGTTGGTGTCTAAAGTTGCCTGTCGTTCATTGCTAAATGACCCCGTCATCATTGAGTGGAGATTTTCCAGCTCACTGTCTTTTTCAATTTCAAGTTCAGTAGCTGTTTCTTTAGGTGGTTGTTCTTTACAAGCTGTGAAGGAAGCCACTATGAGTAACATACAAATAAAATAGTTCATATTAGTCAGGTTTGTATTTTACAATATTACGAATCATTCCACCAAAAATAAAATAGTGAAAAGGAAGGACACTATACCAGTACAGTCGCCCCCAAATTCCTTTTGGTCTGAAGGTTGCGGTTTGTTTCAAAAGATTGTTTTCAGTTATTTTAAATTCCAGCCAGGCTTCACCCGGAAGTTTCATTTCGGCAAAAAGCAGGAGTCTTTTTTCATCTTTATCAGCATACAGCACTCTCCAGAAATCTAGGGCATCGCCGGGGTAGATTTTATCAGGGTGGGTGCGTCCACGTCTTAGTCCCACACCACCTACAACGAGGTCCATATAACCGCGTATTTTCCACAACCAGTTTCCATAATACCACCCTCTGTTTCCTCCAATTGACCAGATATTTTCAAGGGCTCGGTTTACATCCTTTACTTTGATTGTTTTTACGTCCTGCAGGCACCCATATTCGGGCACTTTGATGTGTTGCTTCAAGTCGTTGAATCGACCTGATATGAGTGCGTCTTTCCAGCTTGATACCACTAGGTTTTGTTCGATTTTCTGAAATGCTTTCTGAATGGCTTCCTCATAGGAAATGGGTTCTATTTTCAGAAGTTTTTGAAGATCGTTGTTTTTGGCAACTACTTCAGTTTTCATGCTATCTACCAGATTGACCGCCAGTGAATAGGTGGTAGAGGTTACAAAATACAACCAATAAGAAGAAAGGCGAGGTGACATAAAGGGAACAGAGAATATCCAAAGTTTTAATTTTCTTACTTTGGAATATTTTTTAAGCATTTGTTTATAAGTCAGCACATCGGGTCCGCCGATATCGAATGATTTATTGTAGCATTTTTCGTTAAGCATCACTCCTGTTAGCATTGAAATTACATCACGCACTGCGATGGGCTGTGTTTTGGTTTCAAGCCATTTGGGTGCTACCATGACCGGTAATTTTTCACAGAGGTCACGAATGATTTCAAAGGAAGAGCTTCCTGAGCCAACTACGATTCCTGCCCTTAAAACAGTGAGTTTAAAATGGCCTTGTGAGAGAATGTCTTCCACTTTTTTTCTGGATGAAAGGTGTTTTGACAACTCTTTGTTATTTACTATTCCACTGAGATATACCACTTGTTTCACTGAAGTTTCCTTCATATAGCTATTAAAGTTTTCAGCAGAGCGCGCTTCTTTTTCATCAAAATCTTCTGTGGAGGCGCTCATGGAGTGAATCAGGTAAAAGGCCAGGTCAATGTCTGTTGGTATTTTTCCTTGCTGTACGTCTTCCAGAAAGTCAATCTCCACAAAGCTGATATTTTTCAATGAATGATCAACATCAAGCCGATTTTTATCCCTAATGCAACATATGACCTCATGATTGAGATCCAGAAGTTGTAAAAGCAATCGTTTGCCAATATATCCATTGGCACCTGTGAGTAGTATTTTCAATATTTTCTTCTAAAAATACGCAATTTCTTTGGTATTTAGCGTTAAAAAGGCGTTAAGGGCTCTTTGTGTTTTAAGGTGTGAGTACTTTCAGTATTTCAAGGACCGATGAACTAATGTATTCAATTCCGATGGCGATTACTATAAAACCGATGATTCTTGAAATGGCGTTGATTCCTGATGCTCCCAATACTTTTACAATCAGGTAAGCGCTTCTCAGAATAAAAAACGTAACAAGGCAGGTGAGGGTGATTGCCAGGATGATAAAAAGGATTTCAGAAGTGTGATTGTATTCTTGCTGGAAGGAAATGAGAAGCGAAATAGATCCCGGTCCGGCCAACATTGGTATCGCCAGGGGTGTCAATGAAAAACGTTCCCGTTGAGAAAGGTCTTTTTGTACCCGTTTGTTTTTCATGCCTTTGTGTTTAGCAAAACTACCAGTGAGCAAGGCAAAGCCCGAGGATACAATAATCAGCCCGCCGGCGATGCGCAGCGAATTGAGACTGATGCCGAAAAACTCCAGGAGGTATTTACCTAGAAAAAATGAAATAAGCAGGATTACCAGAACATTGACAGCGGTAATCAGGGCGGTTTTTTTGCGTTCAGCGGTGTCTTCTTCCTGTGTGAGTCCCACATATATGGGTACGGTTCCCAGTGGGTTCATTATTGAGAAGAGTGCGGCAAATGCATATAAAAATAAATCCATTGTTTTTTGCCGCAAAGGAACGAGGGAATTGTGTTTTTACTGTCACGGGATTGTTAATTGATTGAGAAGGATGATGTAGATTATTTTGGTGTTTGTTTCCTTGCCTTACCTAAGTTGTGAGTAGATTTGGCTATGCTTCCTTTCCCTATAGGAATGGGGCTTTTTATTATGTATGTTTCTTTTGAGATTGTTTGATGTTTAATGAATAAAAATGACCTCCAACTAGTATTGTTGCACGAAATAAAAGTTATATTTAATTTTATTTAAAATTCTACTTATGAGGCTATTTATATTACTTGCTTTTATTCTTTTGTATACCGGGTGTTCTGACAAATACGAAGCCTATAAAAAAACACCGGAATATATTACCAATGCAACGGCAATAGATTCTTTATACTTTAAGGCTTATGACGAAACTTTAAAATTATGGGATGTTACTTATGAAGAATTATATATACCCACTACTTACGGTATTGCACATGTGATTGTAAGTGGTCCAAAAAATGCGGAACCGGTTGTAATGCTTCACGGAA
>NZ_CAXBAN010000318.1:0-3141 GCF_963973675.1 uncultured Planktosalinus sp.
ACGTGAAACCACCTTTAATGAAATGATTAAAATCGCTCTCGAACTGGCATAAAAAAACTGAACTCTCTAAGAGTTCAGTTTTTTATTAATTTTATAACAAAAGCTAAATTAGAAGCTCTCTATTTCTTTAATTAACTCAGACTTTGCTTTTCCGGTTTTCTCTTGAAGGCGTCCCAATAACTCGTCAGATTTTCCTTCTGCATACTGCAAATCATCTTCAGTCAATTCGCCATATTTTTGTTTTAATTTTCCTTTTATTTGATTCCAGTTTCCTCTTAGCTGTTCTTCATTCATAATATAATAGTTTTTTTCGTTAGTAATACTTAAATATAAAGCACTTTATAAAAAAATCCTCCCAAGGTTCTATTAAAAAAAATTAAAGCTTTGTTAATCCAAAAACATAAAAATCGCCCATTTTGCTTGATTAGCTCAGGGCGATTCTCTTCCTCATAGCAGAGTTTAGGAAAGACAATAATAATAGTTTAGTGAATATATTTTAATTACGAATTGCAATGGTTTGTGGTTTTTAAAAACTGAATGTTTTATATTTGATTCGATATAAATATGCATAATTGAGAATCAACTTGAAAATAAAAAAACTATGAAAATTTTAACCGGCATACTTGTACTCCTTTGGGTGGTGTTAATATCCTGTAGCAATGAAACTACAGAGAAACCTATTAACAATCAGGAAAATGTAACCACCACTTACTATTTAATCCGTCACGCTGAAAAAGACCGTTCCAATCCAGACAATGAAAACCCAGAATTAAACGAAGAAGGTTTTGCCAGAGCACAAAATTGGGCAAGCATCTTATCTGATATAGATCTCGACTTCATCTATGCGTCCAACTATAAACGCACTCAACAAACTGCTCTACCCATTTCAAAGTCAAAAAACATACAAGTAGAAAGTTATGACCCACACAAAGTGTATGAAACAAACTTTTTTGAGAAAACAGAAGGTAAACAGATATTGGTTGTAGGACACAGCAATACAGTACCCGCTTTTGTAAATCATGTATTAGGGGAAGAACGCTATAAAAATATTCCTGACAGTATTGACGGTAGGTTATACATAGTTACTAAAATGGGAAACCAATCAAAAAGTCTTATACTGAACCTGGAGTAAGCAACTGAACTTCTATGTTTTTATTTTCAATAACAGAAAGTTCTTTAAGTTTACCTTTTTTATAGAGGTCATCTATTTTGTAAAAATCAACATCGCTTTTTTGTGGACTGTAATTTTTATAATCAACAAAACGTATGCCTTTTATAACCCGTGGGTTAAAACTTTCGCGAAAGCGAATCCCGCCCTCATTTGTGAAAAATTTGTAGGCTAAGTAATCAATTGTAAAATTATCTTTGGAAACCCAGTAAAGAAATATGTCTTGATAATCTACCCCACCTCCTTCTTCCTTAAAAGTCACCTCTAGTTTATAATATTGCTTGTCCTTTATTGTAACTTCACCCAATAGCTTTTTTTTAACGGCCTCATCATTTAAACCAAAAGGCAAATGCATAAAATAATGCACAGAGTTCACGCTTTCTTCATATTTTACGGCCGTTGTATCGTGAAGCACAACTTGTTCTTCATTTTGTATTCTCATAAACCCCTCGTTGGTTATAATATCAAGTGTGTTTAGAGTATCCGGAAGCATGCGTTGCAATGAAAAACGACTATTTTGCCTGATGCTTTTATACTTTATGTTTCGAAAGGTAAAGTTTATTTCAGCATTGTTGTAACGATCACCTCCTGCTGTTTCAATAGTTTTATCAATAATTTGCTGTGCTGAAAGCTTTTGTTTTTCAGTTTTGCAAGACCCGAGTAAGACGATAAATAAAAAAAATAGGATTCGCATTTTTTTTGTAAAAATAATGAAATAAAGTTTTAAAGTGCTTGAAATGCAAACAATGTATTAAAACCTGAAATTCTTAAACCCATCTACATTTAAAATTCTATTTTTGTAACAGTTAATCTTTTAAAACATCCATAGGTTGAAGCAACAAAGCAATATTGTAATTAAAAACAGGAAAGCAAAATTCAACTTCGAATTTTTGGACAAATTCACCGCAGGCATTGTCCTAAAAGGAACTGAAATAAAATCAATCAGAGAAGGAAAAGCCTCCATAGCTGAAAGTTTTTGTGAGTTTCAGGATAGTGAGTTGTTTGTCATCAATATGAATGTTGAGGAATATTCACACGCTTCTCACTTCAATCATGCCCCTAAAAGTGAACGCAAATTGCTTTTAAACAAACGAGAGTTAAAAAAACTTGAAAAAGAAGTGCGTACCTCAGGGCTGACAATCGTGCCCCTCACCTTATTTATAAATGACCATGGTCTTGCCAAATTAACCATTGCTTTGGCTAAGGGTAAAAAAGAATACGACAAGCGTGAAACGATCAAAGAACGCGATACCAAAAAAAAATTAAGCCGAATTAAAAAAGCCTTTAATCAACGCTAATGAAACAAAACCTGCTTCTCATATTGCTGTTAATTTCAGCATCAGTTTCTTCCCAAATAATAGGTAAAGTAACCAATGAAAAAGGAGAACCACTTCCGTTTGTAAATGTTTTTATAGAAAACTCCTATATAGGAACAACAACCAACGATGACGGCAACTATAAATTAGATTACAAAGAAAACACAGAAATCGTGGTTGTTTTTCAGTTTTTGGGGTATCAAACCCAAAAAAAGGAGATAAATTTGAATTCAAAAATAATTCAGCTCAATGTTACACTAAAGGCTGAAACATATAGTCTAGACCAAGTTGTTATTTCAAGTGACGAAAACCCGGCCAACAGAATTGTAAGAAATGCCATAGCAGTTAGAAAACAAAATCTTGAAAAACTGAATGCCTATACGGCTGACTTTTATTCCCGCGGACTATGGAAAGTTGAGGATGTCCCTGAACGCATTATGGGTCAGGAAGTTGGTGATCTTGAAGGAACTTTAGACTCCACACGCTCAGGTATAATCTACTTGAGTGAAACGATTTCTAAAATTGCTTTTCAAAAACCCGATAACTTTAAAGAACGCATTATAGCATCAAAAGTTAGCGGAAACGATAATGGTTTTAGCTTTAACAGTGCACGCGATGCCAATTTTAGTTTTTATGAAAACACCATAAACATTAACG
>NZ_CAXBAN010000319.1:0-3104 GCF_963973675.1 uncultured Planktosalinus sp.
GCACAAGTGCTGCTGTTTTGGACTGATACCTTCCGTCGATAGGAGAAATGGCCCGTAATGCATTATTTGACATAGTTTTCAGAATAAAATGCAAAGATAAATATTATATCTAAACTCTTTGTCAAAATGGCTATAGGTTTAAAGCCAAACTTTTGTATTGAGTTTAAACTTCCAACTTATTAAGAATGTTCTTTGCTCGTGACTTGAATGCAGGCTGCTGACTTTGGAAGTCTTTATTCAACAAAATTTTTAATTCAGGGTGTATCCACTTAAATTCTGTTCCTAAAAGAAAAAGACACTGCATTGCATATGCTTTTGCAGCTACTTTTTGATTTGTAATCAACCAGTCAAAACAGATTTCAGTGAGTTGTTCACGTTGTTTTTTTAAAAGTACAATTTGCAAAGACATTGTTTTCTTTGAGTAAAAATGTAGTGTTAGTTTCTCACATATTTTAGCCATCGGTCTCACTGCCTGGTGTTTGTGAACTTTTGGGAGGTTATCAAAAAATCTGTGCAAATGTGGAATTAATAGTTTTATATTTTCAAGGCAAACCATTTCCAAAACCCAAGCAGCCTTATATGAAATAGCATCATCAAACTTAAAACAAAGATCAAGCAACTGTTTAAATAAATCAGGTTCGTTTAAAATTAAGTTTGCAAGCTCTTTCCTGTCTTTTCGGTAGGCTTTTAAGTTTTTTAACTTGAATTGTAAAGTGCTCAACTTGAATGTAATTCTTTTAATTTTTTTATTAATTCGAGTACTCCTAAAGTTGCTTTGGCCTTTATAATTTCAACTTTATTTGTGATACCATAAACAGAGGCCGGCTTGGGATCAATATAAAAAACCTTAGCATGTTCAGGGGCATAACTCATCAACCCCGCTGCGGGATACACTTGTAATGATGTGCCAATAACTGCAACAATATCGGCCTGCTTCGTAATTTCAATAGCTTCTTCTATTGCAGGCACAGCTTCACCAAACCACACAATGTGCGGTCTTAGCTGTCCGTTTTGCGGACAACAATCGCCGGTTAGAATGTCTTTTTTCCACTCAATAATATAAGTATCATCCAAGGTGCTTCTCGCTTTTAAGAGTTCACCATGGAGATGTAGAACTTTTGTGCTTCCGGCACGCTCGTGTAAATCGTCTACATTTTGAGTGATAATGTGTATGTTAAACTTCTCTTCAAGTTGAGCTAAGCTTATATGTGCCGCATTCGGTTTTACTCCCAGTAATTGTTTTCTTCGTTGATTATAAAAATCAAGAACTAAAGCCTGATTTTTGTGCCACCCATGTGGTGATGCAACTTCCATAACATCGTGTCCTTCCCAAAGCCCATCTGCATCCCTGAAGGTATTGATACCGCTTTCGGCACTCATTCCGGCCCCGCTAAGGACTACTATTTTCTTTTTTTTACCCACTTTTATTCAATTCAGTATATTTAAACCGAAAATATAACAATGATGACAGATTACCAATTATTAAATCACCTAGAAACTTATTTGACAAAAAACAGAAAGGAGTTGTTTAAGAAAGTTCTGGAACAACGAACACGTCATTTAACGGTAGTTACTGAAGATGTATATCAGCTTCACAATACCAGTGCTGTGATGCGCACTTGCGATATTTTTGGCATACAAGACCTACATGTTGTTGAGGAAATTCAGGGAAAACGTATTGATAAGGAAATAGCCATGGGTGCTCAAAAATGGGTTGATTTACATCGTTATGATACTATTGATGAATGTATTGCTGATTTAAAAAATAAAGAGTATCGAATTATTGCCACCACACCACATAAAGATTCGCAACTTCTCGACAATTTTGATGTGACCCAAAAAGCCGCATTTTTCTTTGGAAAAGAATCAACAGGATTATCAGAAAAAGTCTTTAAACAGGCAGATGGCTTCTTGAAAATACCAATGTATGGTTTTACCGAAAGTTTAAACATCTCTGTATCTGCAGCTATCATTTTGCAAGATGTCGTTGCAAAGCTCAGAAAAACTGAAGTAAACTGGCAACTTACTGAAGAAGAACAACTAGAAAAACGTCTAGATTGGGCAAAGAAAACCATTAAAAGTATTGATGTAATTTTAAATCGGTATGAGGAATCAAAAAAATGATTAAATTTGACATACAACTAAGCCAAATCTTATGATTATACTTTACATACTCGCAGCTATTGTTGCTTTGTTTATAGTGTTGTCTTTTTTAGCTCCCAAAAACTATCATGTCTATCGAACAATAAGAGTTAATCGACCATTATCAGAAGTTTTTCAATACATCAAATATTTAAAAAATCAGGACGACTGGTCTCCTTGGGATAAGAAAGACCCGGATATGAAAAAAACGTATACCGGAACAGACGGTACGGTTGGTTTTAAATCTCACTGGGAAGGAAATAAACAAGTAGGCGAGGGTGAGCAAGAAATTACCAACATCATCGAAAATGAAAAAATGGAATCCCAATTACGTTTTTTGAAGCCTTGGAAATCGCAAAGTGACGCTTACATAAAAATTGAAAAAGTTGATGAGACTACCACTGTGGTTACCTGGGGTTTTTCAGGGGAAAACAAACCTCCTGCAAATATTTTTATGTTATTTTTTAATATGGATAAAACCATTGGGAAAGACTTTGAAGAAGGGCTTGAAAATCTTAAAAACCAACTTGAAAATTAGGAGTTATGGTCACCTGGTTTGAAATTCCTGTTAGCGATATGCAAAGAGCGAAAGCTTTTTATGAAGCTGTATTTGACGTCACAATTGATTTACATAATTTTGGAGGAATGGAAATGGGTTGGTTTCCGCAACGTGAGGGTGAACCTATAGCTACCGGAACCCTCATTAAACAAGAAAGTTATATTCCGAGTACTGAGGGCACTTTAGTCTATTTTGCCTCAAATGATGTTCAATTAGAACTCGAGCGGGTGGAAAAAGCAGGTGGGAAAATTTTTCAAACCAAGACTCAAATATCACCTGAGCACGGTTTTATGGGTGTGTTTTTAGATACAGAAGGCAACCGAGTTGCTTTACACTCTTTGAAATAAGCTAATTTTTCCTTCGGTTCAATACACGGTATTCTTCATAGCACTCACTCATTGCA
>NZ_CAXBAN010000320.1:0-3101 GCF_963973675.1 uncultured Planktosalinus sp.
CCACAGGGTCACCACCCAAGTCTGCTGCTACCTCAGTAGTTTCATCTTGAGTTGTTTCCTCTTGAGCGTTAAGGTTGTTTGTGAATATCAACAGCAGAGCTGCTAGCACATAGGAAGATAATTTAAACAATAGATTTGGGTATTTCACCTTTTTCATACTTTGTAATGTATTATCGTGTAAAAATTGGAAGGATAAATGCTTATGTGCTCATAAAAAATGAGTTATACTAATTTCCCTCAAAATAACTGGACAAAAGTAACATTTTAAGTCCATTTTAGGAATTCAAACTAAACGTTAACTAATAATTTATACTAATTCTAAATAATATTTTTATGCATGAATCAGTTATAATGATTTAGCTTTGTAATGAATAAAAATTGAACGAAATTTCTATGAGATATCCTCTTTACATCACCTTCATACTTTTTGCATTGAACTCAAATTATGCAACTGCACAGCAAGGCACAGTTGAAATTTATGAGAACGAAAAGCTTACTGAGCTTTTGAAGCTCAAAACAATGCTTTCAAAGGAAAACAAACTTAGTGATGGTTTTACTATTCAACTATACTACGGTGAATTAAAGCAGGCAAATACCATTATAAGAGACTATCAGAAAAGCCAGTCTGTTTGGAAAGCATCCATAGAATATGAAACCCCGAACTATAAAGTGTGGGTTGGAAATTTTGTAACGCGCTTGGAAGCAGACAGAGCTTTGATGGAAATTCAAAAAAAGTTTCCAAATGCTTTTGTTTTCAAGCCAGACCGGCGCAACTAACCCTTCTGGCGGTTTCCTAAAGTCATTTTAGTAGGTAATCTAAGGCTTACATCATTCTTTTTGGAAGGATTGGTGAAATAATTTTTTGTCCTATTATAATCTAAAAAATAACTTATTCTTAACGAAAAACTATGAAATTGCGGCTTTTCAAACAAATTGTCAAAATTTTCTGAAAAACTAAACCCTGAAGTTTCAAAAAAGCTATTAATTGAGTTCCGGTACAAAAAAGTCAACTGACTTCCCGGTGCAAACCACCAGCTATATCTAACATCTAAATTCCAGCTGTTGTAAGTTGTATCGTGCGAATTTTCATAAGCACTATTATCTTTTAATGTCCCATTCTGTTGCAACGTGTAGTATTTATGGTATTCTACTTCAGAAAAATAGTGTCTGAAAGATACATTTGCAGCCATTTTATTATTAAAAATATATTGTGATTCCAGTGAGGTAATTAATGTATTCCGATCACGCTGTCCAAATATAATATTACTGTTTTCAAAACTTACAAAACCTTGTTCATTTGAAGAAAATATTGCAGAAAGATTAGTTATTAATTTTAGTTTATCAGAAAATCTAAATCTGGGAGAAAATCCAAATTGAGCTATTTGTCTTTCTTTTTCATCATATTTTTGAAAATCAGCATTTAAATCTATTGCAAACTTTTTTCTATAATCTGTAGATATCCAAACCCAGGGGTTATAATAGGCCGGCTGTTCTACATGTCTTCCTTCTACCCTTGGTTCATAAATATCATTTACCCCAAACGGAGTTATTTCAAAACCTCCACCAAAAGCAAAAAAGTCTTTTGTAACAAAGTTGGAGTTGAAATTAAAATTATAGGCATAATAGAGGTCGGGTTTAAGTCTTCTATTAAAGTTAAGGTTAAAATTAAGGTTTAGGTTGTTTAGAAACCCTTTCGGTTGAAGGTATCTAAAACCATAATAGCCATAATAGTTAATATAGTTTGTATTTGATGAAAAACCCAGATCATTAATGTCGTAATCAACTGTTCTAAAGTTTATTGCGGTGGTGAATCTGTGTTTGCCACTTATGTTTGCCATTTGTGCCCTTCCCTCCATTCCAAATTTAGTAGCGTCTGTCAACACCCAACTGCTTTTAGCTTCTGCATTGTATCTAAATGTATTGCTTTTATTAGTTACACTGAGCAGCATAGCGGTTGCATTTGCATCTCTAAAATCACCATCTCGTAATACGTTTGTATTGATGACCGATATTGAGTTATTATCACCAAAGCGTTGATCTAAAACCAAAACATTGTAATTTGTTAGTGGTTCAACTAACACCTTTCTATTTTCAAGGCTTTCAATATTTTGAATACTTACAAAGGTCTTTTTTGTGATTGCGTTAAAAAAACCTATTCCAAGGCCTCCTGAGGTTCTGCCTGAAATTTTTGTGGCATTCAACAAATCTACCTTAGAAGGAAATGAATTAATTGTTTCATTTTCATTTAAATTTAGGGAACCACTTGGCGCCCCACCCACTCTTCTGGAATAAAATAGACCTCCTTTAGAGTAAAGCTCGGTTCCTTCTGTAAAAAAAGGTCTTTGTTCTACATATTGTACTTCAAATGCAGAAAGATTTAAAACGGTTTCATCAAATTTTGTCTGCCCAAAATCGGGAACAAGTACCATATCCAGGGTAAATGCATCGTTGATTCCATATTTCAGGTCCATTCCCCCGTTAAAGGCCACTTCAGAGTCGCCATCGAAACTGTTTACGTAGGTTGAAAGGTAAGGTTGTAAAGAGAGCCTTACCGGTGTTTTGATGTTTTTAATTCCGTGAATTTCCCCATCATAAATTGAAAAGCCCCCTTTAGAGTTGTCGATGTAATTCCAGCTGTAGCGTGTGCGGGTTCTTCTAAATTCGCGTTCCATGTTGAGCCCCCAAGTTTGTATTTCCTTTTTGGGAAAGCGCAACTCAGAATAAGGAATAAATATTTCGGCTACCCAACTGTCTTCATTTATTTTTACGTCACTAAACCATACAGCATTCCACGAGGCGTCTTCAGAGTCGTTGGTCATTTTTGCATCAAATTGTACACCTGCGGCTGTGACAATAAACTGCAAGCTTTGTTGGCGGTCGTTGTATCCATTTAACAGTATAAAAAAGAAGTCATCATTACCAATATCATCTCTCTCGGTTAACTCTTTCAAAATTTTATCTGGTTCAGGATCAAACATAACTGCACCAAAATAAATTCCTAAATCATCGTAAACAATTTTTACTTCGGTTTTTAAACTATCAGGAATTGGTTTTCCGTTTACGGGTTGTCTTTCGACAAAGTTTGAAGCGACGGGAGCAGA
>NZ_CAXBAN010000321.1:0-3083 GCF_963973675.1 uncultured Planktosalinus sp.
AGTAATTCTTCCCAATAGGACTTTTGAAATTGAGCACCGGTGGAGCGGAATAATGGGAGTAGGGACTAAAAAGAAACCAATTGTAAAACAAATTTCAGAATCTGTTTATTGTGGAATCAGATTGGGTGGAATGGGGGTGGCAATTGGCTCCAGTATTGGTAAAGATTTGTCAGAACTAATTTAATAACAGAGGCTTTCTGAAATTTTAATGCAAGATTTCACAAAAATCAATTATATTGTAGCCTTCTAATCTAAAATTTAACAAATAGGTTATTTATGCTTAAATTTCATCTCCCCACAATCTTACTCATGGCATTAATATTGTATTCTTGCTCTTCAGACTCTGATGTATATGAACCTATCATTGAAGAGCCGCTTCCTGAGTCACCAGTAAATTTTGACCCTGAAAACATGCCTTTTCAAACGCTTTCAGAATATAATTTTTATGAAGGCGATATGGCAAACCTGCAACCTGTTTACGGTGTTTTACCTTACAATCTTATCACGCCCCTTTTTACAGATTATGCACACAAAAAACGATTTATTTGGATGCCTTCTGAACAAAAGGCAAGCTTTGTTGGAGACGAGCTACTTTTTAATTTTCCCGAAGGGACAATCATTATTAAAAACTTCTATTATGACAATGTTCTTCCTGAAAATAAAACGAAAATACTTGAAACAAGATTGCTGATCAAAAAAAATAACCAATGGATTTTTGCAGAATACATATGGAATGAAGAGCAAACGGAAGCAGTACTTGATATGAACGGTAGAAACGTTCCAATAGAATGGCTACAAAATGGACAAGCAAAAAGCGTCAATTATAGAATTCCTTCAGAATCTGAGTGTTTAATGTGTCATAAAAGCTTTGGAGATGCAATTCCTATTGGCCCCAAACCCCAAAACATTAATTCCATTTTTAACTATTCAGATGGAAGCCAAAATCAAATGGTAAAATGGGAGGAAATGGGCTATCTGGATAGCAATTACCCTTCATCAATAGCGACAACAGTAGACTGGAATGACGGTTCAGAATCTTTAGATTTAAGAATGCGTTCTTATTTTGATTCCAATTGTGCACATTGCCACTCTGAGGGAGGTCACTGCGATTACAGGCCGATAAAACTTGCTTTTACTGAAACCACAATTAATGAAAACCTAGGCATTTGTGTAGAACCAGATGAAGATATAAGCTTTTGGATTACTGATGCAGATCCAACTCACATCGTGTATCCGGGAGATGCCGAGAGGTCAGTGCTTTTTCACAGAATGAACACTACTGAAGACGCTATAAAAATGCCCCTTGTTGGCAGAAAGTTAATCCACGATGAAGCCGTCCAATTGGTAGAAGAATGGATAAACTCTTTAGATACAAATTGTAATTAACCCCAAAAATTAATCGTTAAACTTATGAAATCACAACTTACACTATTGATAATTGCTTTAATATCAATAAACACACTATTTTCGCAAATTAGTTTTACTACAGAAAACATAGATGTTACAGGTCAATACAATATTTGTGCTGTTGATATGAATGGTGATTTTCTGGATGATATCGTTTCGGTAAGCGGAACCAACATCAACATTCATTTTCAAAATGAAGATGGCACCTTTACACCTCAAAACTTCACAACTACCAACGCTGATAATTTACCCTCCTGGAGTTTGTCTGCAGGAGACTATACCGGAAACGGTTATAATGATTTGATTTTTGGCAGTAGTAGTGGAGTTACTTTTATGAAGGCAAACAACAACGGTACAGCATTTACAGAAGTATCTTTTCCTGAATTTGTTTTTGTTCAACGCACCAATTTTGTTGATATAAACAACGACGGAAATCTTGATGCATTTGCTTGCCACGACATAGCACCTAATGTTTATTTTATTAATGATGGGAACGGAAATTTAGAATTCAATCAAGGAGGGCTTGGTGACGTTCCCGTTGGTGGGCATTATGGCTCATTGTGGGTTGACTACAACAATGACGGAAACCTTGATCTCTTCATTGCAAAATGCAGTGGTGGTGGACAAGGAGCAACAGCAAAGTTTAATGAACTCCATAGAAATAATGGCGATGGAACGTTTAGTGACGTGAGTGTTGAATCTGGATTAAGAGATGCTGTTCAAACCTGGTCATCAGCTTGGGGGGATTTTGATAATGATGGTTTTATGGATGTACTTGTTGGAGCTAGTTCATTTTCAGACGGTGGTCATAAATTAATGAAAAACAATGGTGATGGTACTTTTTCAGACATCACAGCAGGCTCGGGCTTTGACACCTTTGGCGGTACCAGCATTGAGCACGCAACTTATGATTTTAATAATGACGGATATCTCGACATTTTTGGAAATTCTAATACGTTGTTTATTAATAACGGCGACTTCACCTTTACTACTACTACAATTCCATTTTCAGGAGCCGCCATCGCAGACCTTAATAATGATGGATTTCTGGATGCTTTTCAGGGAAATGAGGTTCATTATAATAGTGGAAACAACAACAACTGGATTGTTTTAAACACACAAGGAGTTGAAAGTAATAGAAACGGAATAGGAGCCAGAATAGAAATTGTTAGTGCTTTAGGAACACAAATAAGAGACGTTAGAAGCGGTGAAGGATTTAGATTTATGAGTACCCTCAACACACATTTCGGAATCGGCCAAGACACAGAAATAGAGCAACTTATTGTGAGATGGCCATCGGGAATTATTGATGTGATTGACAACCCGGAAATAAACACCAGTCACCTAATTGTTGAAGGTCAAACATTGAGTGTAGAAGAAAATAGTTTGTATGACTTAACCCTCTCTCCAAACCCCGTTAAAGATGTTTTGGCAATAACAACTAGGGAAAATCTAATTGGGGCAGAAGCTCATATTTATGATATGTCAGGAAGATTAGTTTTAAAAGAAAAATTAAAAAGTTCAACTCTTGATATTTCAAAATTATCCTCAGGAGTTTATGTTTTAAACCTAGAGGTTATAAATGAGAGAGCATCTATCCGATTTATAAAAAACTAATTGATAATCTATTTTGTCCTTATGAAAGATTTTGTACTTTTTTTACTAATAATTGTTGT
>NZ_CAXBAN010000322.1:0-3067 GCF_963973675.1 uncultured Planktosalinus sp.
GTGGGTTCGTAAATCCTGTCATCACTCCAGTTGAAGATGAAAATGGAACAATTACTGAGTTTAAAATGTCATGGCCTGAATCATTTGAAGAGCAAATGCTTTACTATGCAAAGAACTATGGGTTTCTAACTAACGATTAATTGTATTGATTAAACCTTATGTAAAAAGCTGTCAGATTTTATTTCTGTCAGCTTTTTTTATTTCATCAAAAATTTTATGAGAAATAAAAAAAGGATGAACGATATAAACCCAACCAACACCCAACCAACACCTTTGTAGTTTTTTTTATGAAGTTTTTTGTCTTTGTTATAACTGTAAATCATTAAGATAACAAAAGCAATGAAAAATAAAATTGCAACAATCCATTGACCGGAAGTAAACATAAATGTGTAGATTTATAAAATGTAAAATTACAACCAAAATTTAAAATATGAAGCGAAAAATTGAAGCAGTCTCAGAATTTCACAGTGCCTTTGGTTTAGGAATAAAAAGCAAACCAGCAGCAGACTTGGGTGAGGCCAAAAACTTACTGCGCTATAAGTTAATGCGTGAAGAGAATGAAGAATATTTGGAAGCAGCCAATAATAATGATTTAGTTGAAGTTGCAGATGCACTGGGAGATATGTTGTATATACTTTGCGGTACTATCATAGAACATGGTATGCAAGATGTAATTGAAGCCGTGTTTGAGGAAATTCAAAGAAGTAACATGAGTAAGCTGGGAGCAGACGGAAAACCAATTTACAGAGAAGACGGTAAAGTTCTCAAAGGACCCAACTATTTCACTCCCAAAATTGGAAAAATATTGGAAAGTAAAAGTTGATTTTTTAAATTTTTAAAGTCCAGTTAAACGTATCTTCAACAAGGTTGTACTGAATATCTAGCAGGCTTTTTTTCATGCGTTTTGCAAATGAATCTTCCTGAGGTGTCAATTCAAAATAATCCTCTTTATACCCAAATCCTGATACCGGACTTATCACAGCGGCAGTGCCTGCGCCAAAAATTTCTTTAAGACTTTTGTTTTTGGCAGCTTCAAGGAGTTCTGAAACTGTGATTTTTCTAACTTCAGTAGAAATACCTTCTCGTTCTGCTAAAGCTAAAACACTTTTACGGGTCACACCATCTAAAATTCTGTCACTTGTGGGGGCTGTTACTAGAGTATTATTAATTCTAAAAAACAGGTTCATAGTGCCTGCTTCTTCAAGGTATTGGTGAGAGCAATCATCAGTCCAGATAATTTGATCAAAACCTTTTTCTTTTGCAAGACTAGTTGGGTAAAACTGAGCGCCGTAATTTCCTGCAGCTTTGGCAGCCCCAACTCCTCCATTAGCAGCACGACTGTATGTTTCGGCGATTAAGACCTTAACATCACCGGTATAGTATGCTTTAACAGGGCAAAGTAATATCATAAACTTATAAGTTCCAGACGGAGCTGCAGAAACTCCCACTTGATCACCAAAAACAAATGGACGAATGTAGAGTGAGTTTCCATATCCTTTTGGAACCCATTTTTTATCCATTCGAAGTAAGGTCAAAAACACTTCTCTTGGAAGTTCAGGCATTGCAAGTCTTTTAGAAGACTTATTTAATCGTAAAAAATTTTCTTCAGGTCTGAATAACCAAACTTCATCTTGATCATCCCTGTAAGCTTTCATACCTTCAAAAACTGCCTGCCCATAATGAAATACTCTTGCTCCCGGAGAAATTGTTAATGGACCATAGGGTTCAATCACAGGGGTTTGCCACTTTCCATTAACAAACTCACAAGTCAACATATGATCAGTAAAAACGTTCCCAAAAGTTAAATTGTCAAAGTCAACCTGGTCCAGTCTTGATTTTTCAGCTTTATTAATTATTATTGGAAGAGTGTTGTTTTCTTGCATTATTAATTTTTTTAAGGCACCACAAAAGTAGTCATTTTTTTAAGCTTTTAAAATTTAAAAATTTCATAAAATTGCAGTATATTTAAAGATTATTCCAATAACAAGATTTAATTAAACAAAAATGAAAAAATCACTTTTAATTTTGAGCATCTTATTAACATTAACGCTCGGAGCTTGTAAAAACAATCCTGAAAACCAGCAAGTCTCGGCAGACGAATTGGTTGAAGAAATATCATTTGCTTCTTTTGGTGAAAGTATAAGCCAGGAAGAAGCGATTTCAAAGGAAGAAATGGCAACACTTTTTGAAAACTTAAAACCCGGAGACACAGTTGATGTAAAATTTACCTCAACAGTTAATGAAGTTTGTCAAAGTAAAGGTTGCTGGATGAAAATAGATTTAGGAGATCAAGAAACTATGGTCCGTTTTAAAGATTATGGTTTTTTTATGCCTAAAAATATTGCCGGCGAAGAAGTCATTCTTGAAGGTAAAGCCTATGTAGAAGAAATGAGTGTGGAGGAACAACGTCACTACGCAGAAGATGCTGATGCCTCTGATGAAGAAATCGCGAAGATTATTGAACCTAAAAAGACGCTTTCTTTTGAAGCGAAAGGAGTATTATTAAAGGAATAATATGTTCAGATTCTTTCTTATATTGCTTTTTGTTGTTTGCTCTTCTTGTAAATACGAAAGCCAAAAATCATCCCAAAACTTTGGTTCTGATTCTGAAGAAAAAAAATATGATTTGTATGAACCTTCAGAAATGGCACTTCATATGAATGTGATGTTTGACATTCAAAAAAGCATTAAAGAAGACATCCAAAATGGAACTACTCCAACGGATTTTCCTGAAGAAATCTTAAAGATTCACTCAGCTCAAATGTCTGATTTCAAAGAGCGAAACCAGACATTTGAAGCTTATTCTCATTTGTTTGTAGAAAAGTTTGAATTAATTTTTGACTCTACATCCCAAGTTCCTCTTGAAAAGCGATACAATGACGCTGTAAAACTCTGTTTAAACTGTCATCAGACTGAATGTACAGGTCCCATTCCTCGAATCAAAAAATTATTAATAAAGTAAACCTTGAACCGAAAAGTGATTATAACAGCCGACGGATCCACTACCATACATTTGGATGACTGGGAAGAAAGCTATCACTCTAAACACGGGGCAATTCAAGAAGCT
>NZ_CAXBAN010000323.1:0-3066 GCF_963973675.1 uncultured Planktosalinus sp.
GAAGCGGAATTCGGACTCTGCCTCATAAGTTCAACGTAAGAAAAATCTAGCTTATTGAGTTCTTCAATTAAGTACATATAAGTGTCGACAGGATTATCTAGTTTTATCTCACCGTATGGATTGAATGGAGAAATTTTCATTCCCACCTTTTCGCCTCCTACCGCACTAATTATTTCCTGCATCACCTCCAGTACAAATCGGGAATTGTTAGGGATACTGCCGCCGTAGGTATCCGCCCTTTGGTTCGCACTTTCAGCTAAGAACTGGCTGGGTAGATAGCCGTTAGCAGCGTGAAGTTGCACACCATCAAAACCTGCGGCCATAGCGTTTTTTGCGGCTTGTCCAAAATCCTTTATAGTACGTTCGATTTCCGGGATTGCCATTTCCTGAGGCATCTCGTAATCTTTTTTGCCCTGAGAGGTAAAGTGCTGCATTCCCCGGATAGGCAAGGGTGATGGTGCCAAAGGAAGCTTGCCGTTTCTATCTATCGAATGTCCCATGCGGCCGGTGTGCCAGAGCTGCGCTATAATAACACCGTCTTTATCGTGTACTTTAGTTGTTACCTTCTTCCATGCTTCTATTTGTTTATCCGTAAAAATACCCGGAGTGAATGGGCTTCCGGTAGCTTCTTCACTGATCCTGATGGCTTCGGTAAACAGCAAACCTGCGCCTGCCCTTTGGGTATAGTATTCTATGGTCATATCCCCCACTAAGCCATTTATGTCGGTACGGCCTCTGGTCATCGCTGCCATGGCCATTCTATTTTTTAGGATAACATCGCCTAACTGTGCTTTTTCTAAAAGTTTCATACCGTTATTTTTTTTAAATGGTTATCGTTGCCCAAACTCCGGCAGTTAAACCTTATTTACAAATTCACTTTTTTGACCGATGGCCGGACTTGGTGTTGATACATATCATCAGCGCCATGTGTTGAGATATTTTTAAAAAATTATACTTCTTTTCGTCTGGCCAAACGCTGAGCGATGATGCTGGCAGCAATCAATTGCAAGGCATGATAAAGCATAAGTGGTAACAATACAATACCGGTGATGGTGCTGTGCTGAAAGAGCACCTTTGACATTACCGTACCATGCACCAATGATTTTTTAGACCCACAAAATAATACAGTAATACGATCTTCAACGGAAAAACCAAATAATCTACTGATTAACCCAACACAAAGAAATACCGTAAAAAATAAGGTCAGCATCCCTGCAGCGAGTCCAGCAAGTTCGAGGGCGGTGAAACCTTCAAACAGATGTTCGGAAAATGACTTACAAAACGAGCTATAAATGATGGTAAGGATGATTGCCTGATCGAACCTTTTGAGCTGTTTCTTATATTTTTCGGCAATGGCGCCAAAACGGGAGTTAAAGCTGATGCCTATGATAACTGGCAATAAGACTTGAAGAAACAACTTTATGATGATCTCCCTAACATCGAAATCGCCTGTAGCAGAAGCGATAAACAGCCCAACCCATAGCGGGGTGACCAATACTCCTATCAAACTTGAAATACTGGCATTAAATATCGCTGCAGGAATGTTACCCCGGGCGATGGAAACCATCACTACGGAAGAGGAAACTGTAGAGGGTAAAGCCGCCAAAAAAAATATACCTGACCAAAGCAGCTCGAAATCAGTGCCCGCGAACAAAGGGCGGGATGCTAAAACCATAAGCGGAAAAAACAAAAAGGTTGTCAATTGCACTACTATATGCATTTTCCAGTTGGCCAGCCCGTTTTTTAGTTTCTCCAAACTCAGGCGTACACCATAAAACAAGAAAATAAACGACACGCCTATATTGGCAATCTCCTCCAGCGAAACAGGTTCTTTGACCAGTCCGGGCTGCGGCAAAAAATAGGCCAGCAGAATCATGGTGCCTATCATTAACAGGAAACCGTCGAAACCTGCTTTACTTAATACTGCTAATAACTTCTTCAATGTGACCTTTCTATATTTTTTGGTTGGCCCTAAATTGTTTATCAATTCATACATTTAGAACTAAATCCCGAGTTCTTTGCGTATAATTTCAGTTCCTGCACTCAAGGCACTTAACTTCCCTCTGGCTACGTTTCTGGATAGAGGGGCCATGCCACAGTTTGTACAGGGATAAAGGTTTTCGATATCAACAAATTCAAGAGCTTTACGGAGTGTGTCAGCCACTTCTTCAGGTGTTTCGATAGCACCAGTTGCCACATCAATTGCACCAACCATCACCTTTTTGCCACGAATGAGTTCCATTAAATTAAGAGGTACCCGTGAGTTTTGACATTCTAAAGAAACTATATCTATATTTGACGTTTGAATTTTAGGGAAAATTTCTTCGTATTGACGCCATTCCGAACCCAAGGTCTTTTTCCAATCATTATTAGCTTTTATTCCATAGCCATAGCAAATATGTACCGCAGTTTGGCAGTGTAAACCTTCTATAGCTCTTTCCAATGTTGCCATTCCCCAATCGTTCACTTCATCAAAGAACACATTAAATGCAGGCTCATCAAACTGGATAATAGCTACCCCTGCCTCTTGCAGTTCCCTTGCTTCTTCGTTAAGTGCTTTCGCAAATTCCCAGGCCAATTTTTCCCGACTTTTGTAATGGTTATCATACAAGGTATCTACCATAGTCATAGGTCCGGGCAATGCCCATTTTATAGGCTTGTTTGTCTGTTTGCGTAAAAATTTGGCATCATCAACAAAAACTGCTTTTTGACGCGCAACCTCATTTACAACAACAGGAACACTCGCCTCATATCGGTCACGGATTTTTACGATTTTACGATTCTCAAAATCTACACCACTTAAATGCTCGATAAATGTGGTTACAAAATGTTGACGGGTTTGCTCTCCATCACAAATGATATCTAGCCCTGCCAGTTGTTGTTCCTGCAATGAAATGAGTAAAGCATCTTGTTTCCCTTCAATAAGCCCATCGCCCTCTAATTTCCAGGGTGACCAAAGTTTTTCGGGCGGTGCAAGCCACGCAGGCTTGGGTAAACTTCCAACTGTCGAGGTTGGCAATAATCTTTTCTTTGTCATAAAATAATTTTAATGAGTTGTATTTGTTA
>NZ_CAXBAN010000324.1:0-3063 GCF_963973675.1 uncultured Planktosalinus sp.
AACAAAGCACTCCTCAAACCACAAAACAACCGGCACAAAAATCCACGCCATCAACAAAACCACCAAAATACAGAGGCTCTATGCCTGATGTGCCTTGTGTGTTTTCAATTGAATTAAATTGGGATGACCCGGCAGATAATGTGGACTTATTTGTTTGTAAAGACAATGACTGTGTGTTTGGAGGGCGTCGTTTTAGAAACTTTATTGGTTACTGGGATAGTGGGAAATCTCGAAGCAGCATTTTTGGAGGAGATTTGAGAACATCACAAGAAGCGGTGAGACAGTTTGATGCAATAATACCGGGAGAGTATACCATTTTTGCACAATATAAAGAAGCATTAACACCAAAAAGTAATCTCCCTGTTAGAGGGTTGGTGTATACTAAAAACAACGAAGGCGACGAAAGAGGCAGAGAGTTCAATTTTACACTTTCTGTAAATCCAAGAGATAGGACTCGCGTTGGAAGATTGGTGGTAAACACCGACGGAAGCTTTGACTTACAACTGTTTAATTAAATTAGAAAAATCATGAATTCAACTAACTATTTAAAACAATCCAAAAATAAACTGGTAAACATTGGAATAAGCATCGCAGGGGCGTTGGTGATTTGGATTGCGCTTAATGTATTGGCAAACTTATTCGGGACCTTACCCTCTTTAAGGAGAATACTTGTAATGTTTGGGGGTTCGCCTGAAGGCTATATACAGGCAGTTTGTTATGTATGTTTTATTTATGCCCTACTAGACCTTAGAAAAATGCGCACTTTCCTTAAAAGACAATTTGAAGGATTTGGATTGAAGCTTTTACCCGAAGAGGACCAATTGATTTTAACACCCGAAGAAGTAGCTGACATCAAACTAAGTGTTATGGAAATTGAAAAACGTGGGGTGTTGTACCTTGTGTCAGACTTTATTAAAAAAGCTTGTACACAATACAGAAATGACCAATCAATTCCGGAAACACTTCATGTGCTTGATGTTCAAATCAACAACACCAAAGATGAAATGGAGGGTAATTTAAGTACTATTCGGTACTTGATTAATGCTATAATGTCATTGGGCTTTATTGGAACCTTGATAGGATTAACCTCAGCAATTGGCAACGCACACTTAGCAAAAACTGAAGAGGGAATGCCTATTTTAACTTCGTTATTAAACGTTGCATTTGATACAACTTTAGTAGCATTGGTGTTAGGGTTAGTTTTAAACTTTGTCTATCATAATTATATGGAATTGATGGATGGATTTTATGCAAAAAGCAGGAGATATATCATTGATAATCTTATAAGCAGGATTTACCGCCACGCTTAAAAAACAAAATGAAACAGGAAAACAACAGGTTGTTTGTTAGTTAAAATTGCAGAAAATGTTTCATATTTTTAAAATCTGTTTGGTGAAAATTAGCCATTATTAAGTTATCCTGTTTCATTTTTATACCCGATTTTCTGAGTAATCCACTTCAAATTCAGCAAATCGGGTATTATTGTAGTATCATATTCACCTAATTAACATTTCTTCAGTGAACTTAAAATATATTATTGTTAACGAAACCGGGATGCATAGGACTAACAATGAGGACGCGGTTTGTTTTGTGAAACCTGAAAAACCCTGGGTTGAACAGGCCATGGGTTCTTTAGCAATCGTTGCAGATGGTATGGGAGGTCATGCAAAAGGTGAAAAAGCTTCGAGGTTAGCAGTCGAGATCATTTCAAAAGAATATTATGCTAAAATTTTACCCCCCGCAAAAGCACTGGAAAGAGCTTGTTTAATTGCAAATAATACGATTGCAAAAGAAGGTAGCACTATTGATCAAAGTATTGGTACAACTTGTACTGCAGTTGCTATTACACACAAAGATTTATTTTTGCTTCATATTGGTGATAGCAGGGCCTACCTTCTTAAGAGCAAAAAACTTCAATTGTTAACAAATGATCATACACTTGAAAATGTTGGCTTAGGACAAAATAGTGCCGCCAATTATTCAAAAAATATTTTGACTAAATCACTGGGCGTAGAAGCGGCGGTGGATTGTCCAGCAGAAATTATTAAAATTGAGCATCAGTTGGATAAAACCAACAGAATTCTCTTGTGTTCTGATGGCTTGTATTCTTATCTGTCAGCAAAAGAAATGGAGTCTTCTTTAATAGAAATGTCATTGACACAAATTGGGCAGCATTGGGTAAAATGGGTGTTGAAAAGAGGTGCTGCTGATAATTTTTCATTTATTGTTCTTGAGCTTGATTCTCCTCATTAACATAGAGTGCAACTTCTTGTTCTAATGCAACACCTTTTGAATGCTCACCTGTTTCCCGGTAAAACCTTGTTAATTGAGCAATAATGTTTTGAGTGGTGCTATCCAAAACCCCTTTTTCTTCAATGTAAACCTGATAACTTTCGGTTAATAGCAACTCGATTTCATGAGTATTAGAAGGTATTTTCTGTAGGTATTCTGCAAGTTTAATTTTTAAATCAGCTCTGTCGAGGTCTCTATTTTCAAAATGAAGTTGATGAATCTCAATGGACCTTCTTAAAAATGATGCCGCTTCTTGAATTTTATTTAAGGCATTGAAATTTTTAGCGTTCTCGGAATAAACAACTGAGAGAGAGGGATGTGATTCGCCCAACGTTTGCTCAAAAATTGAAGTAGCTTCCATCACTTTGGTTTCTCCTTCAGCAAACTTGTTTTGTTTAATTAAAATATCACCTAAAGTGTACATTGAAATTGCCGTATTGAAATTCATTTTATCAAATATAGAAAAGGATACTTCTAAAGCTTTTCTTGCGTTTTTTTCAGCTTTTTCCATTTCACCTTGTTCTGAATTAATGGCAGCCAACAAACTCAATCCTGATAGTGATCGTTGGTTGGTGTCATCTCCAAACAACTTTTCAGCAGTTTCTAAGGATTTATTTATATAAATTTCTGCAGAGTCAATTTGATTTGATTGAAAAAAAGTATTGCTGAGGTTGTAATAATTAATACTAACATTTTGACTTACATCACCTTCTATTTTGAAACTTATGAATAAGGATTTGTGATAATACAAAATAGCATTGGTGTAGTCTT
>NZ_CAXBAN010000325.1:0-3063 GCF_963973675.1 uncultured Planktosalinus sp.
TAATGAATTTTTTATTGGTTCGTTCCAACGCACTTTCGGGGTCAACTTTCAAAAAGCGAGCATAATTGATCATTGAAAAAAGGACGTCTCCAAACTCGGCTTCAATTTTGTCTTGGTTGTTTTCATTGACTTCGTGTTGCAGTTCACCAAGTTCCTCTTTAAGTTTTTCAAACACCTGCTCGGGTTGTTCCCAATCAAAGCCTACACCCGCTACTTTATCCTGAATGCGGTTGGCTTTAACCATTGCCGGAAGTGATTTAGGAACGCCCTCAAGCACACTGGTTTTTCCTTCTTTGAGTTTTAGGTTTTCCCAGTTTTTTTTGACTTCTGCTTCATTGGTAACTTTCACATCACCATAGATATGTGGATGGCGTTCAATGAGTTTATCACATATTCCATTAGCAACATCAGCTATATCAAAGGCATTTTTTTCACTACCTATTTTGGCATAAAAAACAATGTGCAGTAACAAATCACCCAACTCTTTTTTGACTTCGTTTAAATCATTTTCTAGGATGGCATCACCCAATTCATAGGTTTCTTCTATGGTGAGGTGTCGAAGTGATTCCAGTGTTTGCTTTCTATCCCAAGGGCATTTTTCACGAAGATCGTCCATAATGTCAAGCAGGCGGTTAAAGCCTTTGAGTTGTTTCTCTCTATTGTTCATTTTCTGATATATTTGACTTTATAAAATTACAAATTTGAAAAGTATGTTTTTTTATTTTATCAAGAAGTAATACACAAGATTTTGTTTATAATAAAAAATCCCGCCAAAAGGCAGGATTCTTAAGTACATTAAAAAATTGTTATTATGATTTTCTAGATGCAGGAGTTTTACCGCCTCCTCCTTTTTTGGTGTTTGACACCTTGGGAGTTGATTTTTCCACCGGTACTGCTTTATTGGTCGCTCCTTTTGCTTCTGTTTGTTTGACAATTTCCTGAGCTTCTTCCTCTGTGGGTTCTGAAAAATCCATCAAGTCTTTTTCATTTAAGATATTATACCATTGAATAATTTTTTTAATATCACTAATATAGACCCTGTCTTCATCATAATCTGGCAAAATTTCAAAAAAGTATTCTTCAAGTTTTAGTTTGTCTTCTTTATGACTGATAGCTTTCCCACCATTTTCTTTATTCTTAATTTTTTGCATTATTTGACGTAAAGGCACTTCTTCGGTAAGGGTATAAATAGCAATTTCTGAAAGCAAACTCACGTTGTGATGTGCACTTACTGATATTTTTTTTCCATCAAGTAATGACTCGGCCAAAAAACCTGAGCGTGTTTGTGTTTTTAATTCATAAAGACCGGGTTTACCGGAAATGGACAAAATTTTTTCTAGACCCATAAAGTTTTAAATTGATTTAAATTTTAAAATTCCTTGTTTTAAATTTTTACTTTGAACACAAAGATATATAGAAATTGAAAAAAAACTTAGGTTTAACGCTTTTTCTTCATTTGGGGAAAACGCATTTTGTAATCTGCATTTACCTTTCCTTTGGATATATTTGACAATTTTCCTTTAATTAAACGTCTTTTAAGTGGTGAAAGTTTGTCAGTAAACAAAACTCCCTCAATATGGTCATATTCATGTTGGATTATTCTGGCCGCTATACCTTCAAATGTTTTTGTTTGTTGTGTAAAGTTTTCATCATAAAATGAAATAGTAATTTTTTCATTTCTGAACACATCTTCTCTTACATCAGGAATACTCAAGCAGCCTTCATTAAACGCCCATTCATCTCCGGTTTCTTCGATTATTTTTGCATTGATAAAGGTTTGTTTGAAACTTTCTAAGAATGCCTGCTCTGTTTCTGTTAACTCTTCATCCTGAGAAAAGGGTGCTCCATCAATTATAAACAACCTGATGGGGATACCAACTTGAGGAGCTGCCAAACCAACTCCATGAGCGTTATACATAGTTTCATACATGTTCTCGATTAATTCTGCTAAAGCTGGATAATCTTGAGAAATATCAACGCCTTTTTTTCTTAAAACCGGGTCGCCATAGGCTACTATTGGTAAAATCATTAAAACTTATTTTTTTACTAAATTACAATTTTAATACACTTTCTTTAAAAGAGCATTAAGTTTACTTTTTTTCAAAGCTATATAACATAAAATCTTTATGATATACTTGGTTTACAATTTCAATGAGTTCATTTGTCCATTTAATATCTGTCTTCATTTTGTCAGTTGAATTGGCTTTAATTTCAATATTTAACTTCAAATTGCTTGCCAAAAACTCCATGTCAGTTGCATTGTTTAATTTTAGGATTCGCTTAGGCAGTATGCGTTTAAAAATATAATTTTGCGGGTGTAAATGACGGTTTTTATTAAAAACTACTGGTAAGAGTTTAATGAACTCTTCAAAACTTAAGTTTGCTAGGGCTTCATATTTTTCTGTTGTTGAGCCTTTTTGAACATTTAAGGGTTTAAAAAATATTTTTTGACTTCGCAACCATTCATCGTCATTTGTCAGTCTTTTTCTGAGTCGGTCTCTAAAAAAAGATTCCATTCTGTCATAAGGTTCCCTTACTATTATAAATTTATCTTTTTTACTGAACATCAAAAAAAACAACTTTACTTTTTTTAAATACTGCTGTCTTCTTAAAGTTGAATACATTACTTTAAAGTTGGTGCTGATAAAATATTTTTCTTTGTAGTTGTAAAAATGCGGCATGGTCTTCAGGATTTGTTATAAAGATATTCCTGTAAAATTATTGTGGCACTAATTTCATCAACCAAAGCTTTGTTTCGGCGTTGTTTTTTTTTCAAACCACTGTCTATCATTGTTTGAAAAGCCATTTTAGAAGTAAATCGTTCATCAACTCGCTTCACCGGAATTAAAGGAATTTCCTTGTTAAGTTTTTTTAAGAAAGAAGCAATATGAACTTCAACATCAGATGGCGAGTCATCCATTCTTCTGGGTTCACCAACCAAAAAAAGTTCAACTTTTTCCATTAAAGCATAGTTTTTGAGAAAACTAAGTAAATCTTTAGTCTCAACTGTTGTTAAACCTGAGGCAATAAGCTGTAACTCATCAGAAACAGCTATGCCCGTTC
>NZ_CAXBAN010000326.1:0-3047 GCF_963973675.1 uncultured Planktosalinus sp.
TTCATGATGACTTTTTTAAAATGAAGTACAAAAATACAAATCTACAATAGATTCAAGAAGGTTTTAAAACTAAAAAAAAAATGAGTTGATGATTTATAGAATCAATTTGTATAATTTTAGTTTTTTATAAAATCATTTTTACTGATTTCTTTGCAATTCGTTGAGAAGATTCTGAAAATGAAAAATATCAATCAAATTGATCAATAAGGACTACTATCGCTTTTAAGTTAATAAGTTATATAACGACAGCAGTTTCACTTTTCACCTCGTTTATGACAAAAGAACTTTGCGTGCTGCCAATATGCTTTAAAGTAGTGAGTTTATTCACCATAAACTCCCTGAATGCTTCCATATCTCTCACACAAACTTTTAATAAATAGTCATATTCACCACTCACATGAAAACATTCCATAACCTCCTCCAAGCCGGCCACCTCTCTTTCAAAATAAACAACATACTCCTTAGTGTGTTGTACTAACTTAATTTGACAAAAGACAATGAGTGATTTATTGAGCTTTTCCTTGGAAACCAATGCCACATAACCCTTGATGAAACCAGCTTTCTCAAGCTTACGAATACGTTCATAAACCGCCGTAACTGATAAGTTTAATTGTAAAGAAAGTTGCTTGTTGGTTTGCTTACTGTCTTTTTGAAGTAAGAACAAAATCTTTTTATCTATCGCATCCAATCCCAACATTTTTTCATGATTTTAAAGGTATGCTGCTAAAATATAGAAATATATATTGTATATTATAAAAACTATAGAATTTATTTTTAAATTTTTTAAGTATGATTGAATTTGAAACTACATTTCTATATTTTTGATGAAAATAAAAACATAAAATTATGAAATTCAATCCAGCTGATAAAATTCAAGACCTTCAGTATTTTGGCGAATTTGGTGGTGTGAACCCGTCCATTTCTGATTCTTCTACCTATACATTTCTTTCTGCAAAGACCATGTTTGACACCTTTGAAGGCAATGCTGATGGATGCTATTTATATTCAAGACACTCGTCGCCCAGTAATCTTTATCTGGGTCAGGCATTGGCAGCAATGGAAGGTACAGAAACAGCCAATGTTGCAGCTACCGGAATGGGTGCCATCACTGCAGCAATAATGCAATTGTGCAAAAGTGGCGACCACATTGTTTCAAGTCGCACTATATATGGAGGTACATACGCTTTCCTTAAAAACTTTGCACCCGGTTTTGGAATCAATACCTCCTTTGTTGATATTACAAACCTTAATGAGATTGAAGCTTCAATTACGAATCAATCCAAAGTTTTGTATTGCGAAACAGTTAGTAACCCATTACTGGAAGTGGCAGATTTAGCAGCACTTTCAAAAATTGCCAAAAAACACAATCTGACTCTAATTGTAGACAACACCTTTTCTCCCTTGAGTATATCTCCGGCACAAATGGGAGCCGATGTCGTAATCCACAGTTTAACCAAATTTATCAATGGAAGCAGTGATACAATGGGAGGAGTCGCTTGTGGCACTCAAGGATTTATAGACTCCTTAAGAAGTGTTAATGATGGTGCTAACATGTTGCTGGGTGCTTCAATGGACAGCTTGAGGGCTGCTTCTATACTTAAAAATATGCGTACGCTTCACATCCGTGTTAAACAACATAGTAAAAATGCACAATACCTTGCAGAAAAATTTGAAAATGATGGTATAAGAACAGTCTACCCGGGGCTAAAATCTCATGCAAGTCACGACTTGTTTAAGTCAATGTTCAATGAAGAATATGGCTTTGGAGGCATGCTGACAATTGATGCCGGTTCGCTTGAAAAGGCAAACGAATTGATGGAAATGATGCAGGATAAAAACCTGGGGTATCTGGCAGTAAGTTTAGGATTCTACAAAACTCTTTTTAGTGCACCCGGAAGCTCAACGTCTTCTGAAATTCCTGAAGAAGAACAAAAAGAAATGGGACTAACAGAGGGACTCATTCGCTTTTCAATTGGTCTTGATAATGATATCGTTCGTACTTATCAGGAAATGAAAAACTGTATGAAAGCCGTTGGAATTCTCTAATGTAAAATTAACAAACTTATTGGAAAGGCTTTTGATGAGTCATCAAAAGCCTTTGAGTTTAAACTAATTTTAAAAGTTCTTAGTCTAGTCAGCTTTTACTAATTCAATAGTAAAATTCGTTCCATTAGGCTGAACCTTGATGCTTGAATTTGAAGTATTGGTGAAAAGATATAACTGCTGCCAGGCACTCAAATAAATCAACTTTGTTTTAGAAACCGAAATTGTTTCATTATTTCTCAAACTTGCATAGGTCGTTGAACCAGGTACATTATCATTACCCCACCCAATAGATAAATAAAAACGAGGGCTTGAGGTTCCTCCTCCTGACTTTTCTATAGTTACAGAATAAGAAACTCTGTAAACACCGGATACAGTTACCTGAAAGTTATTGTTGTTTGCGTTTATTCCATCGGCAAAGGCAATCTGTCCAAAAGCAATAGGCTGATATTGATTAAGCGCTGTTGCACCTGAAGTTTTATAAACCTCAGCAAAACGTTTGGTATCTGCCCCGCCGGCAGATCCGACTTCCTGCCAACTAGCTCTACCATTGGCATCAGAGGTAAGCACTTTTCCGGCTCCTTCATTGCCGTCAACAATCCGTAAAGCTCCATGAACATGAAGTTTATCAGTAGGGGTGCTGGTCCCAATACCTACCTTGGTACCTTCCCATGAGGTAACGGCTGTGTTGTTTCCAAGTATGAGTGTATTGGGTAGATTTGCAACTGCTCCTGTACCTACTGCGGTGGCATTTTGACCAGAAGCCTCACTGTTAAAACCAAGTGCACTGGAATTTTGTCCACTGGCTGCAGCACTATTACCCATAGCTGTTGAATTGTTTGAGGTAGCGTTAGCAAAATTACCTATCGCCATCGATTGAAAACCTGAAGCCGTGGCATTATATCCAATGGCTAATGCTTCATTGCTGTTTGCACGTGAAAGCCTGCCCAATGCTAGGGCATTGTTTGGGTTGGCATTGGATTGAAAACCAATGGAAATTCCTC
>NZ_CAXBAN010000327.1:0-3045 GCF_963973675.1 uncultured Planktosalinus sp.
ATGGAGGAGAAACTTCCCGAATTTACAGAACCACTAATGGTGGAGATGACTGGACAATTTTAACAAACGGCTTGCCTGTTGTACCATCACAAAAAGGCCGAATTAGTATTGATATTTCAAAATCTAACCCCAATGTGCTCTATGCAATGTATGCTGATGCAATTGGAAATGTTCAAGGTGTTTACAAAACAATAGATGGTGGAGATACCTGGACTGAAGTAAACTCGAGTCAATTGATAAATGTTGGGTTTCATTGGTGGTTTGAAGGGATATTTGTAGATCCGGCAGATGAAAATAGTATTTACTATTTGGGTCTGAATGTCCAAAAATCAACAGATGGAGGCTTAAGTTGGTTCAATTCCTTCCCCAATGCTCACGTTGACCAACATGCATTGGCGTTTAATCCTTCAATTCCTAATCAGGTACTTTTAGGGAATGATGGCGGATTTTATAAGAGTAGTAATCAGGGGGTAACATCAGCAAAAGACGTATCATTACCCATCACACAATTTTATCGTTTTCACGTTGATTTTCAAAATTCCAATAAAATTTATGGGGGTTCACAAGATAATAGCACGATGAGAACAACAACAGGTGGATTAAACGATTGGGAAATAATTACAGGAGGTGATGGTTTTCAACCATTGGTTGACCCAACAAATACCAATATTATTTATGCACTTTCACAATATGGTAATTTAATAAAATCTGTAAATAATGGGACTAGCTTTTTTGGAGCTACATCAGGAATTTCGGGTGCAGATAGGAAAAATTGGGACACACCAATAGTATTTGACCCAACAAACCCACAAGTACTTTATTATGGCGCAAACCGGCTTTATAAAACGTCGGATGCTGCAGCAAATTGGATACCTTTAAGTCCTGATTTATCAAACGGTCCACACCCCGGAAATCTGGTTTTTGGAACCATCGTATCAATTAGTGTTTCTCCCTTGGATAATCAAAAAATTGTTGTTGGTACTGATGATGGAAATGTGTGGATTACTCAAAATGGCGGAGCAAACTGGATAAAAGTTTCGGATAATTTACCAAATAGATGGGTGACTAAAGTACTCACTGACAGGAATGATGTAAATTCATTCTATGTAACTTTTTCGGGTTATCGCTATGGAGAAAATATCGGACATGTGTATAAGACCTCTGATAACGGAACAACTTGGGAAAATAGGTCAGGTAATTTGCCTGATGTACCTGTAAATTCTATAACAAAAGATGTCTATGGCAACTTATTTTTAGCCACAGACATAGGGGTTTTGGCATCTGCAGATGAAGGTGTTATCTGGGACCTCCTTGGCGATAACCTTCCTTCTGTTGTAGTGACAGATTTACATATACACGAACCCACTGAAATATTGTATGCAGCGACTTATGGCAGGTCAACCTATAAAATTGAAATTTCAGAAGATATTTTAACTGCTTTGTCACAAAATCTGGAATTTAATGTTGATTTTTTCCCCAATCCTACAAGAGGTAATTTGAAGGTCAATCTTGATAGGAAGTATCAAAATATTCAAGTTCTTACATATGACAATTTGGGACGATCTGTAAAAACTGAATATTTTAAAAATACTCAAAGATTAAATTTGGATTTGAGAGGCTTGCCTAAAACAACATATTTTATTAAAGTTGTTGCAGATCAAAAAGAAACCACCAAAAAAGTAGTCGTTTATTAAAAATTTAAAATTATTAATTACCAGGAAACATTAAAATGGCTTTTTGCCAAATTGCCCTTGTATCAACGAGTAGGAGGTATTGCTTATAAAAAGGATTTAAGCAACACCATTTTACTTGCCAATTATCTTGAAAATCCTCAGAATAATTTTAAAAGTATTCACGTAGCAGGAACGAATGGAAAAGGTTCAGTAAGCCATATGCTGGCTTCAGTTTTGCAAGAAGCCGGTTATAAAGTAGGCCTTTACACTTCACCGCACTTAAGAGACTTTAGAGAGCGAATAAAAATAAACGGTAAGATGATTCCTAAAAAAAAAGTGTCGTCTTTTATTGCAGTTCACAAAGCATTTTTTGAAGCAAATTCACTGTCGTTTTTTGAAATGACAGTAGGATTGGCATTTGAATTTTTCAGTGAAGAGAAAGTTGATATTGCTGTAGTTGAGGTTGGTATGGGTGGAAGGCTCGACAGCACAAATATCATTACTCCTTTGTTATCAATAATTACTAATATTGGTAAAGATCACACGGCATTTTTAGGAACTACTTATGAAGAAATAGCAACAGAAAAGAGCGGTATTATTAAATCAGGAGTTCCCGTTATTATTGGAGAAGTTATTCCTGAAACAAAAACTATTTTTGAAAGTATTTCTACATCCAAAAATGCACCTATTTTATTTGCAGAAAACTTCAAATCAAGTGAGTATCCTTCAGATTTAAAAGGAAGTTATCAAATTCATAATAAAAAAACAGTGTTGGCCTCAATTGCTGTATTAAGAAATAAGAAACTATTTAATATCACTGAAAAACACTTTCAAAAGGGCTTATTGAATGTTGTTAAAAACACCGGTTTGATGGGAAGGTGGCAGGAGTTAAGAAAAAAACCAATGGTTATTTGTGATACAGCACATAATAAGGAAGGACTGGGGTTTGTACTGAATCAGCTTAAAGAGCAAAAGCATAAAAAATTACATTTTGTGATAGGAGTTGTTTCAGATAAAGACCTTTCTGGAATTCTTCATCTTTTTCCAAAAAGTGCACTCTATTATTTCTGCAAGCCTGATATCCCCCGAGGGCTTGATGCCGAAGTGCTGCATCACGAAGCCCAAAAGTTTTCTTTAAACGGAAAAGTCTATAATTCTGTAAAAGAAGCCTATAAAAACGCTTTGGGGAACGCAAAAAATGATGATTTAATTTTTGTTGGGGGAAGTACTTTTGTGGTTGCAGAAATAATTTAATATTTTTTAAAAATATGTTGTACGGATTAAAAAAGTGGTCTATATTTGCAACCGCTTAAACAAAGAGCGGGCGCGTAGCTCAGTTGGTTCAGAGCACTTGGTTTACACCCAAGGGGTC
>NZ_CAXBAN010000328.1:0-3035 GCF_963973675.1 uncultured Planktosalinus sp.
TTATATAGTTCAGTACCTTTTGTACTTCTGGGGTCATAGTAAACGTTTTATTCGTTACATCTTTTTGTGCTTTGCCTTTCCAAACGCCTAGTAAAAGCAAAAGAATTGTTGTGTATCTCTTCATTTTTTTTGTTTTAAAAATTGATAGCACAAAATTATGTAGCTATCCCTATTTTTGCATATAGGGTTCTAAATGTTCGGTACATACAAATTTGTCCGTTATGGGAAAAAGAAAGAAAAGCTCAACCAATCTGTTGAATGAAAAATACATTATGGAAAGTTGCGACTTAACCTATGCCGTATGTAAGGTTGGTGGAAGATGGAAATTATTAATCCTTTGTAAGCTTGAAAACGGGAAGTTGCGCTATAGTGAACTGCGCAATGCGATAGATGGCATTACCGAAAGAATGCTCACCTTACAGTTGCGGGAGTTAGAAAAAGATGGATTGGTGAAACGTACAGTTTACGCAGAAGTACCACCAAGAGTAGATTATGAACTCACCCCAATCGCCATTGAATTGATTCCTATCTGGTCAAAATTAAGCAGCTGGGGAGCCAAGCATAAAAAGCTGGTAAAATGATATTAAATTTTAAGTAGTATGATAGCGGCTTTGATCAATCATATAGAAAAATTTATAGATATTAAGGATACAAACCTCGGCATGATGGATACCCTTTTTGAAACGAGGGTCTTTAAAAAGAAAAAAGACTTATTAAGAGAAGGTGCTATCTGTCAAAATCTCTTTTTTGTGAACAAAGGTTGTTTGCAGGTATTGTACACTAAAGAAAACGGCACGGAACAAACCATTGATTTTGCGCTGGAAAACTGGTGGACTACCGACTTCTCTGCCTTTTCTAAGAAGAATACATCCCACTTCACCATTCGCACAGTAGAACCCAGTGAAGTCTTAGTGCTAAGTGCCGATGCTAAAGAAGCATTGCTTAAAGAATTTCCTGTTCTGGAGCGATACTTCCACTTGGTCTTTCAATGGGCTTATGCGGCTTCTCAATACCGAATAAAACTACTTTATGAGTATTCCCGGGAAGATTTATATTATCACTTCAGAGATAACTTTCCGGAATTCATTCAACGTGTGCCCCAATACCTTATCGCCTCATTTCTAGGTTTCACCCCTGAATATTTAAGTGAAATCCGCAGAAAAGAGCTTTCTTAAACCAGTTTAAGAATTTGCTGCTTGTTTCTGGTAATCTTTGTCCGCACAAAACAAGATTACTATGACCAATTTAAAACAGGCCTTATCTTTAGGTTGTACAGGAGCTTTAGCCATTTTTATAGCTTTCTATTTTGCATTACCACCCTGGGTACTCTTCATCGCCTGGGTGAGCTACCATCTTTTTGGCACAAACCTAAAAACTGCCTTCACCATCCTGATCCAACAACTTTTTGGAATCCTCATTGCGATGCTCATTCAATATACGGGAGCTTGTCTTTCAGCATTTATCGGAGCGTTTGGATTTCCTTTAGCCGTATTTATCGCTATGATCGGGGTTTTCTACATTTCAAAATTGAAACGTTTGAATACCATTCCCGCCTACTTTTTGGGACTCATCACCTGGTTTTCTTCGGGTTTTGAAATCGCTGTCCAATCACTTTTTACCCTCATCCTTTCCCTGGTGCTTGGTTATTGTATCGCTGCCCTTGATACTTTTTTACATAATAAATTAGCCGCTAAAAAATAAGCTTCAGATGACTGTAAGAAGAGCAACACATTTAGATATAACCGCACTGATGGTTCTTATGAATGAATTCAGAAAGTTCTACAAACAAGAATCAAACCCTGAAGAAGTAGAAAGCTTTCTGAATGACCGAATGAATAAGGAGGACAGTGTCATTTTTGTAGCCGTTCTGGAAGACCAGATGCTAGGCTACACCCAGCTTTTCCCTTCTTTCTCGACTATCAAATTAGAAGAAATATGGATTTTGAACGATCTGTTTGTATCGGAACAATTTCGGGGTTTGGGCGTGGCCTCTCAATTACTAACAAGCGTTTTGGAATTTTCCAAAGCAACCCATCGCCAACAAGTTTGGCTTTTGACAGGAAATGACAATAAAAAAGCACAACAACTTTATCATAAAATCGGATTTAATAACACAAAATTTAAACATTATGTCTTCAACTTTTAACTCACAACACCGCATCAACATTAAAGAACTGGAGCCTGAATGCTGGAAATTAATTATTGAAATAGAACAATTTTTAGCCAGGACTTCTTTAGATAAACAACTTAGGGAACTCATTAAAATCAGAACCTCTCAAATCAACAAATGCGCTTTTTGTATTGATTTGCATACAAAAGACGCGTTAAAATTGGGTGAAACTGAACGTAGGATATTCGCCTTATCCGCCTGGCAGGAAAGTCCGTTGTTTTCTGAAAAAGAAAGAGCCGTATTACAGCTCACCGAAGAGATTACTAAAATAAATGAGGCAGGGCTTAGCGACCATACCTATGGGAAGATAAGTACGTTATTCAGTGGTAATGAAATCGCACAGCTCATTATCGCCATCAATCATATGAATTTTTTAAATAGGGTGGCCGTTTCCACAAAATTGATTCACCCTAATTAAAAAGATAAAAAAATCAGCTTTGGAGGGGAAAATTTAACCCTAACTCATTTTTATTCTTCAGCATGCAAGCCAATCCGGTTTCCTTCGGTATCTAGTATAACTGAAAACAGACCGAAAGGAGCTTCAGTCTTAGGAATAAGAACTTTCCCTCCTGCTTTTTCAACTTTATCAATAACAACTTGAATATGGGGACTGGCATTTATATATATAAATATTCCTTTTTCTGTTGGCGTTCTGTCTTTTGATTTCGATAAAACACCGGTAACTCTCCCTGACAGTGCTTGTTTAACATTGGGATCGTAAGGAAAGAAAGTTAGTTCCTCATTTGTTTCTGTAAAAGTTTTAGTGGTCATTACTATATCAAATATAGTCTCATAAAACTTTTTAGCTCTAGTAGTATCTAAAACCGGGATTTCAAACCATGTGAGCACATTATTATTATCACTA
>NZ_CAXBAN010000329.1:0-3034 GCF_963973675.1 uncultured Planktosalinus sp.
GGAGCATAGGAGGGTGGGCAAAACCGTTGTGGTGAAAAACGGGCGTGTCAAACAGCGTTCGGGTAGCTTCTTTGTGCAATGCCACTTGGAACCTGCTTTCAAGGGCGCTTACTTTTTTTATTTGTGAGGTGTGGAAGCACATGGGATTAACGATTGATGATTTGGTAACTAAGATAAGGAATTTGTAAATGATTTAAATTGTTGTGATTGACACATTAAGTGCAATACTGATGATTGTCAAGGGTCATTGAAGAGATTTTTAAAAACCCTACAATACTATACAAACTTAATACAAGTTAGTGAGCACATTTTCTATGCACGCCTTGCTGTGCTTTGATTTGGCAGTGAACTCTTGCTTGGTTTTTCTAAGGACGAGATTAACTACGTTGAATCTTCGATGTAACTACGTTGAATCTTCGATGTAACTACGTTGAATCTTCGATTTCCCTCCTTCGCGGGGATTTTTGTGTAATGCTAAATATAATTAACAAAAAAGACTATATTTGTAAAATATATTTTGTGTTATGACTAAGAAGAAAATTGTAATATTACCAAAAACAAGAAGGATTCTTGATGAAATGGGTGAGAATATTAAACTTGCCCGTTTGAGAAGAAAATACAGTGCTGAACAAGTGGCTGAGCGTGCTAATATTAGCAGGCCAACCTTGACTGCCATTGAGCAGGGTAAGCCAACAGTGAGTATTGGTTCTTATTTGTTGGTCTTGCAGGTGTTGGGATTGGAAAAAGACTTTCTATTACTGGCTAAGGATGATGAATTAGGAAGAAAATTACAGGATGCCAACATTAGTACAAACGAGCGAGCACCAAAACGAAAAGCTAAGAATGACTAAGCAAACTAATAAAAGTGCTTTACGTGTCTATGCACACTGGGCAGGGATGGAACATCCTTCACTTATGGGTTTGTTATATTCTGAACGACTAAAGGGTAAAGAGGTATTTTCTTTTGAATATAATGATGCGTGGTTGCAAAGTGAACCCGCACAATTGTTAGATCCAAGCCTGCAGTTATACAGGGGGTTGCATTATCTAAATGAGGGACAAGATAATTTTGGAATATTCCTGGATTCCTCGCCAGACCGGTGGGGCCGAATTTTAATGCGCCGAAGAGAAGCTGCTCTTGCCAGAGCTGAAGAGCGGGACGAAAAGAAGTTGTTTGAAACCGATTATCTACTTGGAGTTTATGACGGTCATAGAATGGGTGGCCTTCGATTTAAGTTAGAAGAAGATGGCCCCTTTTTAAATGATAATAAAAGAATGGCCAGCCCACCCTGGGCTTCTCTTAGAGAATTGGAACAAATAAGTTTAAGGCTGGAGGAGGAGGATGTTATTGATGATCCTGACTATTTAAAATGGTTAAGTAAGCTTATGGCACCCGGGGCATCATTGGGTGGAGCAAGGCCTAAAGCTAGTATCATAGATAATGATGGCGGCCTTTGGATAGCCAAGTTTCCGAGTAGGAATGATCAGGGAGATATTGGAGGATGGGAGATTGTTACTTATGAACTGGCCGTGTTAGCAGGAATCACTATGGCCGAATCAAAAGCACAAAAATTCTCTTCTGATTTTTATACGTTTCTCACGAAGCGATTTGATCGTGGGAATGAAGGGCAGCGAATACATTTTGCCTCTGCTATGACTATGCTTGGATATACTGATGGTCAAGATTACTCAGACGGAGCCAGTTATTTAGAGCTTGTGGATTTTATTCTGAAACATGGTGCCCGGGTGGACCAGGACCTTGAGCAGCTTTGGAGAAGAATTGTGTTTAGTATTTGTGTTTCCAATACAGATGACCATTTACGGAATCATGGCTTTTTATTAACCCATAACGGCTGGGTATTATCGCCGGCTTATGATATTAACCCGGTTGAAACCGGTGCCGGATTAAAACTAAACATTTCTGATGAGGATAATTCGTTAGATTTAAATCTTGCGTTGGAAGTAGCATCATATTTTAGATTAACCGAGACAAGAGCCACTGAAATAATAGAAGAAGTATTGCAAGCAGTTTCAGGTTGGAAGGAAATTGCCATAAAATATAGAATTCCACGCGTTGAGCAAGAATTGAAGGCTATGGCTTTTAAAACGACCAAAGGGTAAGACTGGTTCTATGACCAAACATTAATTGGATTTTTCTCCACAGACTTGTGTATAATTTCCGAAAATAGTGCACCAGTTTTTGAAATGTAGCGGCATTGCTCGCTTAGATCTCCGCTTCCTCCTTCAGTAAACTTACGGCGGACACGCTAGCGTGGTTGGGGCCCCACAAACTTTGCTTCCTTTTTATTTGTTTTCAGGAAAATTTACCTTGGTTTTTAATGTATAGCTGAAAGCTGTAAGCAGTCTCTTTTCTCTACTCTACTTTCTCTATTCTAAAAACCCGTCTTACGTCATAAGTCTTGCAGTCCTAAGTCAACAACTAAGACCCCTCCACAATACCAATCTCCTCCTCCGTCAATCCATACAACGCATACACCATCTGGTCTATCTCCTTGTCCACACGATCAATCTCTTGTTGCAAAGCGGTGGCTTTTTGTTTTTGCTCATTGAAATAACTCATCCACTCGGCTTCTTCACTCAGGGTTAATTGTACCTTGGCTTTTTTGAGCTCTTTTAAAAAACCGCCGAAATCCAACTCGTGCCATGACTGGAGGTTTTTGGTGAGTTTTTCTAAAGGAAACTTAGATTGAAGTAGGTTTGTAAAACCTGAAACAGATTTTTGTAGCTGAGAGGTTTTGTCTATTATCTCATCAGCAATTCTCTCAAAAGCTTCTTCATTTTTAAGTTCCGGAATTGGTATTTGTTCAAAGTACTGAGGTTTTACTTCAATATAGCCGCCACTTCTAACGACACAAATAGACTTTAAAAACTCCCAAACCAATTTAGAATTAAGAATACATAACAAAGCTTTGCTATCAGAGGGTAGAAAGACTGCGGGAGCATTTATATATACACCTTTACTGTCTAAAGAAAACTTATTCTTGTTTTGAAGGTTTGGGAAGATAATTTTAGA
>NZ_CAXBAN010000330.1:0-3027 GCF_963973675.1 uncultured Planktosalinus sp.
ATAAATGAAGCCATTCCTACCAATAAAGTTTGCTGAAAAAAAATATCTCTGTAGTAAGGTGGCTAATTTTGATTGTGGCTTCATTTATTACGTTTAAAAAAAACACTAAAAGTATTTCACATACCATTTAATTTTTGAGGAGCCATTTATATTAGCAATTGTGACTTTGCTGGGTTTTGAAGAGGTTTCGTTGGGGTTTGTTTTATAAATTTCCTGGATTTGATATTCTAATAAATTAAATCCTTTTTGGAGTGAAAATTGATAGGTATGTGCAGCTTCAATTTTCTTATCTGTTAACTGCCATGAGTTTGTACAGGTAGTATTGATTTCAAGCGGTTCAGTGACATAGATAATTTCAAAAAATGAGCTTAAAACGGGCTCCATATAGGCTTCATCTTCCAACCAAGGCATGATTTCTTCAGTTGAAACAGCGTATAGGGTTCCGGCCCAACGATTTTTATACCAGAGGCCTATATTTCCCCCTCTTTGTGCTTTTAAGTTTTTTGACTGTTGAAGATCTGTTGAGAGATTACATTTTAATGTAAGGTTTTCATTTAAATTGTCACTTAGGAACATTTCAAAATGGTCTTGGGGAATGCTTTTTAAATCCACATCTGACAAATCAATTTTTAAAGTTCCATCTTTTTGTAGCACCCCAATTTTTATAGGATAATCTGCTCCAAAGGATAGTAAAACCAGGTCCATTTCAGGGAATCCGGGTTGATGATTTTCCAGTTTTGAGGTAATTGTCTGGGCTTTGGCAAAAACTAAAAACCCTATGTAAAAAACAATTATTAAAAAATTAGATTTCATGTTTTTTATATTAAAATGGGTGATATTCAAATTCTCCTGTTAAAATGTGTATGTATTCTTCATTAGTAACCACATCAACATAGACAGCCGTGCCAGTAAAAGTCCCTCTAGCTTTGAAAGTGCCGCTATAACCACTTAACAAGTTTTCCTTTTTTTCAAATTTGCTAATGTTTAGCGACATGATTTTTGAGACAAGAATCAGTTCTTCATTTAAAAATGTAACTGAGATATATTCATCTATTTCATCATAGACAAGTTCATTAAGTCCGGTTTTTGTCGGAAAAGCAAATGTAACATATAACTCTTGTGTATCGTCTTGAAAGGTCAACAGTGCGGTTTCAAGATTGGTTTCTGTATTGGTCGAAATAAGTCCGGATGCATAAATAAAATTGGTGTCAGGGCCTTCGGTTTCTATTGAGAAAACGCCATTTTTTAAAGGGCCTGTAAGTTCAATTTTTACAAAGCTTTTTTTGTTTGTCAGTTCGTCTTTAATAAAGCATCCAGATGTTAAAAAAAGCAATAGTATTCCCGGTAGAATTAAAGTCAGGATTTTTGATTTCATTGTGCTAGTGGTTTCGGTTGTTATACTGGTCTAAAATGTCTAATGAAGAGAGCAAATCTGGGTCAAAAAACTCCCAAAGTTGTTCAGGGGTCATTTTTTTTCCTTCCAGAGTGATAACAAACCTGTTGAGGTAAACATAGGATAATTCGCTGTCACCATATCTCATACTACTTTTTGTCTTATAGCCATCAAGCTCTTTATAAATTTGATTTGACCCAGAGGCAATTTTATAGGATTCATAAAAAAATTGAATGGCTTTACCGTCTGTCCCAGCATAATCCTGAATCATAATTTTAAACTGTGTGCCATATGTGGCCTGAATCATTTGCAGGTTTTCTACCACTTTTGAATCTTTTAGCTGAAATCCATTTATTTCTATTGGAATGACATCTTTAAACTCTTGCTCATTGAGCGGCAATTTTTCTTTTAAAATACTGCTATAAAAATCCTCTTCAATTGAGTTTGAAATTGCTTTAGACACAGTGGAGTCTTTATTGTTTTTATCTTTTCCTGCAGGTGCCTTGGATGGCATTTCATCACAAGAAACCAACAAAATAAACATCAATAAACTAATAAATTTTTTAATACTAGCCATTGGTATCAAACATTTAGTTTGCTGTATTTTCAACACTAAACTCACCGTTAGTGATATTGACTGTTTCCCCATTCATAAGGTTAATAACTGTGCCTGAAAATGTTCCATTAATTGTATTATTGTTTATGGATGTAATGGTAACTGTGGAAGCTGTGTTATCTTCATCGGAACTGTAAAAGTTGGTTCCTGTTGAAAACAAAAACTGAACACCATAGTACAGCCCTGGTTGAATTTCTTGATAACCCGAATAGGTAGAGGTATTTATTGGATTATCGTCATAAATCTGAATAATAAACATTTTTGACTCATTGGTTCCGGAAGGGGTTTGTGCATTGATTCCTCCTCCATAATAAGTGAGATCCGGAAAAGGAATTGTTCCAAAACTTCCTTCTAGAGTTTCTGCATTGTCATTATCCAATAAAAGCTGTTCTGAGCCAATGTTTGCTTTTAGAAAAAGTTGATTTGAGCTTGGTGTTTCACCATCATCATCTTTACTACATGAACTAAGTACAAATAATAAACTACAAATTAAAGAGTATTTTGAGATAATTTTTAAAGTTTTCATTGTTATGATTTTTTAAGGTGAGATATTTTAAAATACTTGGTATCCTGCTGTGCTGAATGAAAATTTAGTTGGTTTTAATAAGGTGCATTCCATGGTTCCAGATGAGTTTCTTTTTCCTTTATTCTTTTTATCTACCATATCCATATACATCATCAATGCACCTTCGGCTGAATTGAAATGTGCCTTCATAGCATCAGGAATCTGATCATTGCTTGATTTAAAGACATCATTAAAGCTTACATCGGCTTCTGTGGTATAATACATTTTAATGAGATAATCTTCGTTTTCCATTTGTTTGCCAAGGCAATGATAACCTAAAATTGTCTTAGGAGGAAGCTCTGTAATGGTGTATTCCTCCTCATCGTTTGATGAATTGATCAGGTCATTACCACTCAATGAAGTGGCTGTAGCAATTTTATTCCCTCCGGAATTCATAAACATATAGTTGGTGTTAGACTCACCATCCATCACCATAAACATATCTACGCCTTG
>NZ_CAXBAN010000331.1:0-3019 GCF_963973675.1 uncultured Planktosalinus sp.
CATTCTTTAGTAAACAGTAATTGTGATGGAACCGAATCAGAAAAAGAAGATTCAAGCAATTTTTGGTGGGTTTTTATCGCCGGATTTTTAGGCGGGTTGCTTGCATTGCTTACTCCTTGTGTTTTTCCAATGGTACCTTTAACCGTTAGTTTCTTTACTAAAAGTAGTACAAGTAAAGCTGCCGGTATTAAAAACGCGATTATCTACGGTATTTCAATTATTGTAATTTACGTTATCTTAGGGTTGTTAATTACTACCATTTTTGGTGCAGATGCCTTGAATTTACTTTCAACAAATGCTTGGTTTAACTTAGGTTTTGCTGTATTATTTATCGTTTTTGCAATTTCATTTTTCGGTTTTTTTGAAATTACATTACCTACTTCCTGGATTAGTTCTACAGACAAAGCTTCAAGTCAAGGTGGGTTACTGGGTATCTTTTTTATGGCATTCACACTTTCTTTGGTTTCTTTTTCCTGTACCGGTCCTATTATAGGAACTTTGTTAGTTGAGACCGCAGTGGGTGGAGGTCCTGTTTTATTTGGAAGAATCCCTGTTGGACCTCTGATTGGAATGCTTGGTTTTTCATTTGCATTGGCATTACCATTTGCTTTATTTGCGGCATTCCCGGGCTGGCTTAATTCAATGCCAAAATCAGGAGGATGGATGAACAGCATTAAGGTAAGCTTAGGATTCATTGAAATTGCATTGGCGCTTAAATTTTTATCAATAGCTGATATGATTTTAGGATGGAAAATATTGCCCTATGAGCTGTTTTTAATTTTATGGATTTTATGTGCTTTAGGATTGCTGCTTTATTTTCTGGGAATTTTAAAATTTCCATTAGATAGTCCGGTTAAAAAAATTACACTTACAAGAAGTCTTTTGTCTATTTCAATGTTGGTTTTAATAATTTATATGGCAATGGGCTTTAGAGTTAGTGACCAGTCAAACGGATTTAAAACTCCAAATCTTTTAAGTGGTTTGGCACCACCAGCCGGGCATAGCTATATTTATCCCGGCAAGTGCCCCTTGAATTTAAATTGTATAAAAGATTTTCAAGAGGGTGTAGCTCATGCAAAATCAGTAAACAAGCCTATTTTACTTGATTTTACAGGTCATGGCTGTGTAAACTGCAGAAGAATGGAAGATCAGGTATGGAGTGATCCTGAAATTTACTCAATAATAAATGATGATTATGTTTTAATTTCTTTATATGTAGATGAACGAACCCCCTTAGATGAACCTTATACTTCTGCGTTGAGTGGGAGACAGATGCGAAACATAGGTAATAAATGGGCTGATTTTCAAGCAATCCATTTCAATAGAAATTCACAACCTTATTATGTACTCATTAGTCCAGAAGGAAAAGTGCTAAATCAACCTGTTGGATATTTGCCAAATAAAAAAGAATTTAAATCATTTTTAAATTGTGGAAAAGAACGGTATTTAAATAACTAATTAAAAAAAGGAGGCTATCTATAAAAGATAGCCTCCTTGCTAAGCTTAGTAAAATAATTTTAATTCTTTCTACACTTTAAAAAATTAAATTATCATCCCCACAATAATTCAATAAAAAACCAGTGTAGTTTTTTTACTAATTCAAGTTCAAAGGTATTAAAAAAAGTTTATCAATACTATACGTATATATACGTATGTTTATTTTTTACATTAGTTAAATAATTGAAATTTTTTCTTTAAGTTAATTTTAAAACAAAATTAGTCTTATCATATTATTTTATTAAATTAGCAAAAAAAATTGTATTCATTTAATTTAAGACCCATGAAAATCAGTACCCTTTTAATGACAGGGTGTTTTGCATTAGCTTTTACAGTCTCTGCTTTTGCTCAAACCCCATCTGAACGTGAAAAAATCAAATCAACATTAGATTTAGAGAAAATAAATCAACTACAACAAGAAGTTGAAGCAGATTTTGAAGAAAAAAGAGCAGCAGCCCTAGAAATTGCGCAACTCAAAGGTTGGCCTGAAACATATGAAACCGAAAATGGAGGCGTTGGATATCTTGTTGATGTTGTTGATGGTGAGTTTCCAATTTATTTGCAAACAACAAATGCTGGTGCTGTAATAACAGCCAGAGCTGATCAACTTCACACAGGTGGAACTTCTGGGTTGGACATAAATGGAGAAAATATGCTTGCCGGTGTTTGGGATGGAGGTAAAGTTAGAGAAACCCATCAACTTTTAGAAGGTCGATCCGTACATATTGATAACGCAACTCAATTTAGTTCTCACGCAACACATGTAACAGGAACCATAATTGGATCTGCGGCATTTCAATCCGGAAACGCAAAAGGAATGGCACCGGCTGCTGAAACCATTAATTATGCTTTCAATACCGGAAACGTTGCAGCTGAAGTTTTAGCGGCCATAAACGATCACGGCTTATTGATTTCAAACCATTCATATGGTGTTCCAGCCGACGGTGGTTCCGGGTCAGCACTACCAGTATACCTTTTAGGGAAATATGAAAATAGTGCCAGGTTGTGGGATCAAATTCAGTTTGCATCCCCATATCATTTACCAGTTTGGGCTGCAGGTAACGACAGGGGTACTGCACATAATAATCAAGGAGATCTTGGATTTGACCTTTTAACAGGACAATCGAATTCTAAAAACAATCTTGTTGTTGCTGCTACTTTTCAAGTTTTAAACTACATTAATGCCAATAGTGTAAATATGGCAACATTCAGTAGCTGGGGGCCAACTGATGACGGCAGAATCAAGCCAGACATTTCAGCTAAGGGAGTAAACACCTTTTCCTCAACTGCAGCAAACGATGCAAGTTATGCAAATTTTTCAGGTACATCTATGGCTGCACCGAGTGTAGCAGGAGCCTTATTGTTATTACAACAACATTATAATAATGAAAATAGTGAGTTTATGTTGTCTTCTACACTAAGAGGGTTAGTTATTCACACAGCTGATGAGGCTGGTTCAGACCCTGGACCAGATTATCGTTTTGGCTGGGGGTTAATTAATACTGAACGTGCTGCTGATGTG
>NZ_CAXBAN010000332.1:0-3014 GCF_963973675.1 uncultured Planktosalinus sp.
AAGATAAATGGAAATAAAAACCACACCAAGAAAAAAAGAAATTCTTTCAAAAGCCGCAAAGCTTTTCAAAAAAAGGGGTTATAGTGCAGTAACAATGCGTGACATTGCAGATACACTTGATATGAAGGCAGCCAGTTTATACAATCATATCAATTCCAAACAGGAAATCCTATCCACAATTGTAATTGATATTGCAGATAAATTTACAAATGAAATGGAGAAAATTAAAAAACAACCACTCAGAACTCATGAAAAGTTAAAAAAAATTATTGAATTCCATATTGAACTTACAGTTAAAAATCCCGATGCTATGGCTTGCCTCAATAACGACTGGATGCATTTGGAGGAAAAACTCCCTTATTTTGTTCAAATGCGAGAAGATTATGAAGAAAACTTTCGGTCAATTTTAAAAGAGGGTATCGCACAGGGCGAAATCGCAAATAGGGACCCAGAGATTATGCTTTTTTCCTTACTTTCGACCCTAAGAACACTCTATATTTGGTACACAAAAAAAGACGGAGTGGATGCCAAAACGCTAAAAGATCAAATGCCGGACACACTTCTTAATGGAATTATAAAAAAATAACTAGCAATATAAAATACTTGCATAAACAACTAACAATCGTTAGTTTTGTAAAACTTCAGCATTGAGCTAAGAAATTATTTATGGCAAAATTCCACAATATACGCGTTAAAGACGTATACAAAGAAACCAAAGATTGCTCGGTAATCACTTTTGATGTGCCGGAACAACTTTGGGACGAATTTAAATTTCGTCAAGGGCAACACCTTACCCTACGCAAAATAATCAATGGCGAAGACGTGCGGCGTACCTATTCACTTTGTTCCAACCCTTCAGAAGGTATTTGGAAAGTAGCCGTAAAACAGATTTTTGAGGGCAAGTTTTCCACTTTCGTCAATAAGGAATTAAAGGCCGGCGATATGCTTGAGGTGATGGCACCCAGCGGTGAGTTTGGAGTTGCTTGTGATAGCACCACAGCCAAAAACTACATCGCCTTTGCAGCCGGAAGCGGAATCACACCCGTGCTTTCCATGATTAAAGCACACCTTAGCCAAGAGCCTGAAAGCACCTTTAAGCTCTTTTACTTGAATCGTACTTCAAAATCCATTATCTTTAAAGAGGAAATCGAACAGCTTAAAAATAAATATTTTGACCGTTTTCATATATTCTATTTCCTGACCAAGGAAAAGCGTGATATCGAGTTTTTAAACGGTCGCTTTGACAAACAAAAAATGGACGTGCTCACCAAAACGTTCATAGATATTCAAGACACGGCACATTGTTTTATCTGCGGACCTGAGGAAATGATTTTCCTTATTCGTGATGAATTACAAAACGCCGGATTGGACAAGAACAAAATCCATTATGAACTCTTTGTTACCGGCCTTACAGAAGCTGATAAAGAGCGTGCCCAAAAGGCAATGGAAAGCCGGGTGCAAGGAACACAAGTCACCATAGTGGACGGTGGAAAAGAATTCCACTTTGTGATGAGTGATGACTATGACAACCTCCTCGACGGAGCCCTTGCTGCCGGAGCCGATTTGCCTTTTGCCTGCAAAGGCGGTGTATGCAGCACCTGTAAGTGCGAAATCAAAGAAGGGACTGTGGCAATGAAGGTTAACTATGCCCTCGATGAAAAAGAAGTCGCCCAAAACTTGATATTAAGTTGCCAGGCGGTACCAACGTCTGATGCCGTGGTTTTGGATTTTGATGTATAAAATTCCCATATCCTGATAGTTCCTATAGCTATCGGAATCCGGGAGGAATCTCGTCAATTAAATGGCCAATTATAAACAAAAACTAGATTTAAATTACATACTAATGCATTTAACAATGAAATTAACAACCCTTTTATTATTAGTAACCCTTTTTTGCGTGACTACTTCATGTAAAAAAGACGACGACAACAACGATCCCGACTGCGTGAAAGAAGAAAACTACTTTACGGCAGAGTTTGACGGACAAATACTGGAGCCGTATTGGCGCACAGGGTTTGGAACAACTCGTTATACCTTTGGAGTAAACAGGGATAACCAATACAATGCGTGGGTGTTATCTGTAAGAATAGAAGAACCGGATATATATATATATATATGGATTATTGATGTAAATGGTGTTGGTTTTTATCCCATAGAGTATGTAACTTACGATGATTTAATGCCTCCTTTGTATCAAAAAAATTATGTGCAGATTGAGTACACAGATATTATTGCAGACGATGGATATCCTTTTATGTATTTGAGTATGGAAAACACATCAGGCATAGATATTACATCTTACGATTCTTCTAAAGGGGTATTAGTTGGCACATTCACCTGTGGTTTATATGCTCCGTCTAATCCAAATGATATAAAACAAATATCAGGAGAATTTAACATAAATATGACAACGTATGATCCATATACAAAACCTTGCTGGCTTTAAATTAACTTGAATAACTAACCAAAATAATACATTATGAGACTTTTATTTACTTTAATAATACTTGTTTTTTCAATATCTGTTCACGCCCAATCGGTTTTAGATACCATCAGGGCAAATACACAGGCAAAAATTGCGAATCTTGACACATCACAGGTCAGTACGGGCATTTTGTATGACCGTACACTGCCACTGACCAATTTACAGAGTTACGGTTTTTTGGAAGGAATGACATTATTAAGTGAGTACATACCCTCAACAAGCAGCTTTCATTATTTTCAGGTTTTGGAAGATTTGAACCATACCGATTACCAAAACCGGTTTCCTGATGCCGAAACAACATACAATGATAATGCAGCCACTACCGGGCATATCAATATTGGCGTTATCAATACAGACCTCAATATGTTTCGTGAAGATGCGGTTGATAGTGGCGCCTTGATGATACAAGGGCAGGACAGCTTACTTTATAACAACCCCAACAGCACCATCTCTCCATACAAAACTTATCGCAATGCGTTTGTAGCCACGCCGCTAAAAAGATTTTCCGGACCTATGAACCCAACCTTCA
>NZ_CAXBAN010000333.1:0-3012 GCF_963973675.1 uncultured Planktosalinus sp.
TGCGCTGATTGGCTTTGTTCAGGAAACGAAAGCAGAACAGGCTGTTTCTGCGCTTAAAAAAATGCTGGTACAGAAAGCAAGGGTTGTTCGTGGGGGTAAAGAATCGGTAATTCCTTCCAGAGAATTGGTGCCGGGAGATATGATCATCCTCGAAGAAGGCGAGCGTATTCCTGCAGATGCCCGCATCATTGAATCCAGAAACTTACAAGTCACAGAAGCGTCACTTACCGGGGAATCTATTCCGGAGTCAAAAAACAATGAAATAGTTCCTGAAAGTACTCCCCTTGCCGATCAAAAAAATATGCTGTTCAAAAGCACTTTTGTGAGCGGTGGTTTTGGGAAAGCAGTAGTTTGTGGAACGGGTCTCGATACTGCTGTGGGTGAAATCGCTGAAACACTCTCTAAAATAAAACGTGCTGAAACCAATTTTCAAAAGAAAACCAATAAGCTAGGTCGTCAAATGGCCGTCCTTTCGATACTAAGTGCGCTCACTCTATTTACAATAGGCTATTTTTCCGGAAACTATGAGTTCAATGAATTATTGCTGGTTTCCATCGCTGCATTGGTTTCAGTGATTCCAGAAGGGTTGCCAGTAGTTCTTTCGGTGGTTTTGGCCATTGGTTCCTACAGAATGTCAAAACGCAATGCCATTATTAGAGATATCACCTCTGTGGAAACACTGGGGGCAGTTACCACTATTATCACAGATAAAACCGGAACACTCACACAAAACAAACTCACTGTTAAAAAAGTGTATATGTTTGGGGATGACCCGTTTGATGTAAGTGGGGAAGGGTGGTTGCCTGTAGGGAATTTTAGCAGGCATAAAAAAATTATTGAGCCCAAGAATGTAACTTCTTTAAAGCGCTTACTCGAAATTGCAGCCTATTCCAATAACGCATCGATCAAGCATGACAAGCTTACTGATGCTTATGAATTGGCGGGAGACCCCACAGAAGGTGCGCTCCTTGTTTTGGCTGCAAAAGCCGGTTTGAAATTTGAACCTACTAACGGGCTTCAAAAAATAGATGACCTGCCGTTCAATTCAAAACTGAAGATACGTGCTTCCTTGATTGAAATTGAAGGAGAAAAATTTCTTTTTGTGATTGGCGCACCTGAGAAGATCCTTGAAGTTTCAAAATATGTTTCTCGTGAAGGTACAGAGGTTTTGATAGATGATTCCATTCAAAAGGAACTCAGCGAAAGAATGGATTTGTGGTCTGCAGACGCTATGCGGGTAATCGGTTTGGCTTACAAAAAGTTGCCAAATTCTGTAGAAAAAATAGAGGAAACACTTCTTAAAGAATTGGTTTTTTCCGGTTTAACCGGAATGATTGACCCACCAAGGCCAAACACCAAAGAGGCCGTTTTGCAATGTAAAAATGCCGGCATTCGTGTGATTATGGCAACAGGTGACCACATCAATACGGCTATAGCCATAGCAAAAAAAGTAGGTATTTTAGAGGAATCTAATGACGATGAATTGGTTGCCTTGAATGAACAGCAACTACTCCAGCTGGATGAAAGAGAATTTGACGCGATTATTAGCAATGTTTCGGTATTTGCTCGTTTGACGCCCAAGACCAAGCTGCGCATAGCTGAACGCTTGCAGGCAATGGGTGAATTAGTGGCTATGACCGGCGATGGTGTAAATGACGCTCCCGCTTTAAAAAAAGCAGATATAGGAGTAGCGATGGGCTTAATGGGAACAGATGTCGCACGAGAAGCTTCTCAAGTGGTTCTGGCAGATGATAATTTTGCTACCATTGTCAATGCCATTGAAGAAGGGAGAATCGTTTTTTCCAATGCCAGGAAAACCAGTTTCTTTTTGGTGACCACAAATTTTGCTGAAATTACAACGCTCATTTCGCTTGTAGCTATGGGATTGCCAATGGCATTAACTGCTACACAAATTTTATGGTTAAATCTCATTACAGATGGACTTTGTGATAAACCACTGGCTGCAGAACGAGGACACAAGGATTTATTGAAAGACAAACCCGTGAAACAGGATGAGAAAATTCTAAATAAGAGTGTACTGCCTTTTTTGTTTATGATGGCCGGAATCATGACTGTTTTGTCTCTTGTGGTTTATTTTTGGTTCATTGATAAAAGTCTCAATAAAGCTAGAACAGCTGTTTTTATAGTTATGGCTTTTTCTCAATTGTTTAATTTATACAATATGCGCTCGCTGAAAAAATCAATATTTGAAATTGGTTTTTTCTCAAATAAGTACATCAACCTGGCAATTCTCATATCGGTTATTGTACAGATTGTCATCATAGAAATGCCGTTTTTTCAACATATTTTTTCATTTGAGTATGTGTCAGTGTATGAGTTTTTGATACTTATTGCGTTATCTTCAACCGTACTTTGGACAGGAGAATTATATAAGTTTATAAAGTATAAAGTTGCTGTCTAAGTTTGTAAACCTTTAAAATTGAATTATGCAAAATGTACCTTTTGATTTTTGGATGTTTTTAGCCGGATTGGGAGTTTTCCTTTTCGGAATGCGTCATTTGGAGGAGGGTATTAAAGGACTTGCGGGTAAATCTTTTCAAAGAATAATCAAACGTTTTACAAAAAAAAGTTGGAAAGGAATTCTTACCGGAACATTTGTAACAGCTATTTTACAAAGCAGCTCCATGGTTACACTGCTGGTTTTGGCATTTTTAGGTGCCGGCATGTTGAGTTTGAAAAATGCATTGGGGGTAGTTTTGGGGGCCAACCTGGGCACCACATTCACTGCCTGGATTGTGGCAGCACTGGGTTTTAAAATGAATATTGCCGATTTTTCATTCCCGCTTCTTGCATTGGGGATTTTATCCTATCTTTTTCTGGAAAGCAGACCGTTTTTAAAAAACCTGGGGGTTTTTCTTATTGGGTTTGGATTACTATTTCTTGGGCTAGACTTTATGAAAGACGCTCTTGATGCTGTGGCCGACCAAATTGATTTGAACTTTTTCTCACAGTTTGGACTTTGGGCGTTTTTGCTATTGGGCTTGATTATTA
>NZ_CAXBAN010000334.1:0-3010 GCF_963973675.1 uncultured Planktosalinus sp.
AAACTCCAAACTGTAAATTTTTTGGCATAACCTATTAAGATCATGACACCCAATAGCACTTCATAGATAACGACAATTACAGCAATCAGCAAGGCATAAGGAACCAGAAACTCAAGGTTTAGGACACTAGGTGCGAAATAATCTTCAAGCTTAAAACCAAAACCCATCGGGTCATTGAGTTTTATTAAACCTGAAAAAATAAACAAGCCTCCAACGAGAATTCTGGAAATGTAAACAAGTGCTTTCATAGAAATCGTTTTTTTATTTTAATCAATCTGGGTAAAATCATCAAATAGTAATCGTTTCTGGTTACCCCCTTAATTTATGTGTTGTTTTAGTTGTTATGTTCTGCATTTAAATGAATCAGCGCAAAAACCGAATAATTAATCATATCCTGATAATTTGCGTCAAGTCCTTCACTCACCAGTGTTTTTCCTTGATTGTCTTCAATTTGTTTTACCCTCAATAATTTTTGGAGAATCAAATCTGTAAGTGAACTTATGCGCATTTCTCGCCACGCTTCGCCATAGTCGTGGTTTTTATTAAGCATCAGTTGTTTGGTTTCGGTGATTTTTTGGTCATATAAAGCGGTGGCTTCTTCATGCTTTAAATCGGGTTGCTCTACCACACCTTTTTCCAACTGAATAAGCGCCATCACACAATAGTTGATAATTCCAATAAATTCGCTGTTCTCATCTTCATCCACCTTGCGTTCACTTGTTTGTTGCAAACTTCGAATGCGCTGTGCTTTGATAAATATTTGATCGGTGAGAGAAGGCAATCTTAATATGCGCCAGGCTGGCCCATAATCCTTCATCTTATTAATAAACAAAGTCCTGCAGGTGACAATGACTTCATCATATTGAGCTTCAGTTGTTGACATAGGTTTTATTCAATCGGCTGTAAAGAGGTTCAATTACAAAAATACACTTTCAGGCGGGAAGTTCTAAAAAAAAGAGGAGAAAGCATTAAATTTGATGAATATTTACTTGTACACTTACGCTAAAAACGCTTATGACAATCAACTGCAAAGGAACCCTTATCGATCTATCCACACCCAAAGTGATGGGAATTCTCAACATAACACCCGATTCCTTTTATGATGGCGGCGTCCTTCAAAATGAAAAACAGATACTTGTTCAAGCCGAAAAAATGCTGAATGAGGGGGCAGCGTTTCTTGATATTGGAGGCTATAGCTCACGACCCGGCGCCACTGATATTTCAGGATCAGAAGAAATCAACCGTGTCATCCCTGCCATTGAACTCGTTCTTAAAAACTTCCCCCAAGCCCAGATTTCTATCGATACCTTTAGAAGTGAAGTGGCAAAAAAAGCCGTTGAAAGCGGCGCTGCCATCATCAATGATATTTCAGCAGGCATGCTCGATGAAGCCATGTTGCCCACCGTGGCAGAACTACAGGTGCCCTATGTAATGATGCATATGCGCGGTACCCCGCAGAATATGCAAACCCTCACCGATTATGAAAATGTAACCCTTAATGTGCTTCGTTATTTTTCTGAACGAATGGCAGCAGCACGCGCGCTCGGGATCAATGACATCATCGCTGACCCCGGATTTGGTTTTGCTAAAACCATCCCGCAAAACTTTGAAATGTTAAGCCATCTGGAGTTATTCAAAAACCTGAATGTTCCACTTCTTATTGGAGTTTCCCGAAAAGGAATGATTCACAAAACCCTAAATATCTCCCCACAGGAAGCCTTAAACGGTACCACCGCATTAAATAGTATTGCTCTTTTAAAAGGAGCAAACATCCTTAGAGTACACGATGTAAAGGAAGCAGTAGAGGTGGTGCATCTGTTTGAAGCATTAACAGCATAAGCGCTTTTGCAATTGCAAGCTGACTTATGTCATTGATTTAGACAAAAGAATTAGGTAATTTAGTTCGGTAAAAATTTACTGATGCCTTCACCCGCTAAAGCAACTACAGTGTCTTCTAAGCCTGAATTTACAGGACTTTCTGACGATGAGGTATTGCTACAGCGCACTCTGAATGGTGCGAATACAAACGAGAAAAGTAAAAATCTACTGTTTGAAAATATCCTTTCTTTTGTAAAAGAACCCATGTTTGTTCTATTACTCGTTGCTTGTGGTATCTATTTTATATTGCAGGAATATACTGAAGCCATTACGATGTTTCTGGCCCTGTTGTTTGTGGCAACTATAGATATTTATCAAAACTTCAGAAGTCAAAAAGCCGTAAAGGCCTTAAACCGCATTTCTCAAAAAAAGGCCAAAGTTATCCGTAATGGGATGACTATAGAAATAGCACCTGAGGAATTGGTGACCAACGACATCCTTATCTGTGAAGAAGGAATGATTGTTTCTGCAGATGCAGTGATTGAAGCTTCCAATGACTTTTCGCTAAACGAATCCATACTCACCGGAGAGTCGGTGGCTGTAGAAAAGTTCAAAGGGGATGAAATCAAACAAGGCACCCTTGTAGTAAGGGGGTATTGTTATGCAAAAGTAAGTGCAGTGGGTCAAAACACCGCCTTGTCAGGAATTGGAAAATTGGTGGCTTCAACTGGAAAAGAACAAACGCCGCTCCAAATAAAAGTGACCAAATTTGTAAAAGTAATGGTCATCGCAGGGGGAATTGCCTTTGCTTTTGTGTGGATTTATTATTGGTGGGAATCAAAAAGTATGTTAGTGGGTTTACTTCACGGTCTTGCCATGGCCATGTCTGTGCTTCCTGAAGAAATTCCGGTGGCTTTTTCTGCGTTTATGGCACTTGGAGCTTACCGTTTGTTTAAAAAGGGAATCATTGCCAAAACACCTAAAACGGTTGAAACTCTTGGTTCTGCAACGGTAATTTGTGTGGATAAAACAGGTACACTTACTCAAAACCTGATGCAGGTTGCCACTGTGTATGATGTACAACATAATGAAGAAATCTCCTTTTTAGAACAAGGAAAAGCAACTCCGGTTCTGGAATATGCCATGTGGGCCAGTGAAGAAAGCCCTTTTGATTCCATGGAAATCTCCATTC
>NZ_CAXBAN010000335.1:0-3007 GCF_963973675.1 uncultured Planktosalinus sp.
CAAACACATTATTGGAGGCTATTTTCAATGAAGTAATTCCGGTGCGCTTGGTTTCACGTTCAAGCATTTCATCAAGGTATTGTTTTCCACCTTTGGAAATGGCTCTCAATTCATCGAGATCTTCAGAAAATCCCGGAGCGATGGAGTTTCCTTTTAAAATGTTGACAGGAGCCTCTTCATTGAGGGTTTCTTTTATTCTTTCGCGTAAGCTGTCACAAGAGTGGAGCTGTTCGCCAAGGATTTTTAAGGCTTCATTTCCTGTATTTTCAGAGAGACTTTTGATGGGTACGATGGCTTCCAGCGAGTTTTTCAATTGAATAAGCTCCCGGGGGTTCACCTTAGCGGTTGCTACTTTTGAAATCAAACGTTCCAAATCTCCAATGTGTTTGATGTGTTGACGCATTTTTTGCAACAGTTCCGGATTGTCTAACAAAAAACTCACCACCTCGTGCCGTTCGACTATTTTTTCAGGATTTTTTAGTGGAAGTGCCAGCCAACGTTTAAGCATCCTTCCTCCCATTGCTGAAATGGTTTTGTCAATTACCTGCAGAAGGGTTACCGCATTTTGTGCATTGGAAAAGTACAGTTCCAGATTGCGAATTGTAAAGCGGTCCATCCATACATAAGCATCTTCTGCGATGCGTTGTAGCCGGCTGATGTGGTCGCGTTTTTGATGTTGTGTTTCGCTTAAATAATGCAAGGCCACTCCTGATGCTATGATGCCATTTTCCAGGTGATTTACACCAAAACCTTTCAATGTTTTTGTGTTGAAATGCTTGTTGAGGGTTTCAGTAGCATACTCATTTTGAAACACCCAGTCATCGAGATAAAATAAATGAAAATCTTCGCCAAAAGAATCAAAAAACAGTTTCTTTTTTTGCTTTTGAATCAGCAGTTCACTGGGCTGAAAGTTTTGAAGCAATTTATCGATGTAGTCCCGGTCGCCCTCTGAAGTGAGAAACTCGCCTGTAGAGACATCGAGAAAAGCAATTCCTATGCTGTTAGTGCCAAAGTGAATCGCTGCCAGAAAATTGTTGTTTTTTGATTGAAGGATATCATCATTGATTGCAACCCCCGGAGTTACCAATTCAGTTACACCACGTTTTACAATAGTTTTGGTTTGTTTGGGGTCTTCCAGCTGGTCGCAAATGGCCACACGGCAACCGGCTTTTACCAATTTGGGCAAATAGGTGTTGAGTGAGTGATGAGGAAAGCCTGCCAATTCGGTTTGGTCGCCACCGTTGTTTCTGGCAGTGAGCGTGATGTTTAAAATGGCCGCGGCCCGTTTAGCATCTTCACCGAAAGTTTCATAAAAGTCCCCCACTCTAAACAAAAGCAGGGCATCGGGATACTTAGCCTTGATCGTATTGTACTGCTTCATTAAGGGGGTTTCTTTTTTTGCCATAAGAGGTGCTTTTCTGCAACAAGCTAAGGTAAAAAATCTGATAGGCTTTTTAAAACCACTTCACTTTTTTTATTGAGTTTTTATCAACAAAAAAACGGTGGTTCTTAAAACAATCAGGTGTAAAAAAAACGTTTTTTGGGAGTTTATTAATACGCTTGTATTTCTCAATTCTATTAATTTGACTTTTTATTCCTAATTCCATTGAAACGTATACTCATCAAAATAATTTCCTGTTTGACTGTGTTGCTTTTTACAACTTTAGTGAGTTCACAAGAGTTTGCATTGAGTGGTAAAGTGACCCACCCCTTTGAAAAGGAGCTGGAAAACATTCATGTATTCAACACTACAACTTCAAAGGGCACACTAACTGACCTTTTTGGTGATTTTAAAATTATGGTTTCGATTGGTGATACCCTGCATATTTCATCATTGCAGTTCAAATCTGAAATTATTACAATTTCATTGGAAGCGTTTGTCTCTAAAGAAATTGTTATTGAGTTAGAACAATTTACTAATGAACTGGATGAAGTATTTTTAAAAAACCATACTTTAACGAGAGATTTGAACAGAGACTCCAAAAACATTCAAACAACACCTGTAGTTACTGCGTTTTCATTAGGAATTATTGATAAAGAAATCCGGGTTTTGACGCAGTCTGAAAGAAGATTGAAGACTGCTTCCTATGGTGCCGGTCCTATGTCTTTGGATGGCATTATCAATGGTATTTCCGGCAGGACAAAAATGCTAAAGAACAGAGTAAAACTAGAAAAAGACAATCAACGCATAAAGCGCATCCTTGAAGAATTTCCTGAAAAGTATATCATTGAAGAATTGAAGATTGATAAAAGCAAGGTCTATGAATTTCTTTATTATTGTGAAACGCATTCTGAATTTAGTGAAATTACTCAAAAAGATGCCATCAGCATACTTCATTTTCTAAAACAACAAGCTGAAAGTTTCCTTAAACTAAAAAAAGAAGCTAAGTAAAGGGATTTTGATTTACATTCCTTTTATAAAATCTTACTTTTGCACTCATGGGCAACAGAAAATTAAAAAACAGCGAACTTCCAAGGCTTAGTGAAGAAGAATTTAAAGCGGCACAAAAAACACCCCTCCTCATTGTATTGGACAACATCAGGAGTTTGAACAATATTGGGTCTGTTTTTCGTACTGCAGATGCTTTTTTAGTAGAAAAAATTTATCTCTGTGGCATCACTGCCAAGCCACCCCACAAGGACATACATAAAACCGCCTTGGGAGCCACCGAAACCGTTGCCTGGGAATATGCTGAAAACACGCTCGATGTAGTGCAACGACTCAAGTCTGAAAACATTCAAGTACTGGCTATTGAGCAGGCTGAAAAGGCGGTGATGCTGGATGAGTTTTCGCCTTTACCTTCTCAAAAATATGCCGTTATTTTTGGCAACGAAGTCAAAGGGGTCTCTCAACCTGTGGTAGACGCTTCTGATGAAGTCCTTGAAATCCCGCAACTGGGCACAAAACATTCCTTGAACATTTCAGTGAGTGCCGGGGTGGTTGTATGGGATTTGTTTTCAAAGCTAAAAGCACTTACTCAAGACTGATTTGTCTTAAAATTTCGAG
>NZ_CAXBAN010000336.1:0-2974 GCF_963973675.1 uncultured Planktosalinus sp.
TATGACACGGGGTCCTATTGTAGCTGCAATTCTTGAAAAGGAAAATGCTGTTGAGGATTTCAGAACATTGATTGGCGCAACCAATCCTGCAGATGCTGCTGAAGGTACCATCAGAAAACTTTATGCTGCTTCCATTGGAGAAAATGCTGTTCACGGAAGTGACAGTGATGAAAACGCCGCAATTGAAGGTGCTTTTCATTTTTCAGGAAGAGAGATGTTTTAAATCTTAGAGAAGATATTTTATAAAAAAAGCTGCAATTAATTTGCAGCTTTTTTTATTGTAAAATTATTTCTTTAATCAATTCATCGCCTAACTCTTCATTCATTAATTTGATGATTTTTTGTTTTCCATAGCTCAATTCTTCCCGTAAAACACTGGAATTGAGTTGAACAAATAGTTTTCCTCGATTGAGTTTGACGGCGGTGGTATATTTTTTAATAGCTGGGCCCATTAGTTTGTTCCAGGCCTCAGCTGCCTGAATTTGTTCCAAACCTTTATCCAGTTTGTTATTATTTACAAACTCCTTGAGGACTTCACTTATTGAGACTTCTTGTCCGTGTCTTTTTTTCATGGGGCAAGATTTAAAGGTTGATATCGTTTGTAAGTGTAGACCACTTCATTTTCGTTTTTCAATACCAATTGGTTTTCGTCTGCTTTTACTATTGTTTCTTTCCACTTGTGAAAAGGGGTTGAATACAGAAGTATTGCTTCAGAGCCTTCAAAGAGTACTTCAATTGCTTCTTCATCTTCTGTTTTTAAAAATGTTCCGTCCAGTTGTGGGGCTACTTTTTTTCGAAATCCTTTGGTGCCTTCAAGTTCGAAATAATCAACAAGTGAATTAATGGTGAATGATTTTTTTTCCCCGGATGGCAAGGTTACTTCTTCAATTTCCCAGTATCCATTGATGTTTTTCAAGTCGTTTTTATCAACTCCCTGCGAGCAGGCGGTAAGAATCAACAATAATAGGGTTACACTTAGTTTCATTGACATTTAATTTTAAACAAAGCTCTGTTCAAAGATACATAATGAAACCCGGAAAGCCTTTTACAAACGGAACATTTTATAGGTTTGATGCACTTTTTTTACGATATTTTCTGTGCGTTCAGGGTGGGTATCACTGATGAACAATTGACCGAAGTTTTCGCGTTCCACCAGTGTGATGATTTGCTCAACACGGCTTTCATCGAGTTTATCAAAAATATCATCCAATAATAAAATGGGGTTGATGTTGCTCAGTTTTTTCAGGAAATCAAACTGTGCTAACTTCAAAGCGATCAAGTAGGTTTTTTGCTGCCCCTGTGATCCAAACTTTTTGATGGGATGGTTGTCAATTTCAAAGTTTAAATCATCTTTATGAATCCCAACAGTTGTGTATTGCAGTGTTTTATCTTTATGGTAATTGTCTTTGAGCAAGCTGAGCAAAGGTTCTTTTTCTAGCTGACTTTTGTAAATAAGGTTTACGGTCTCGTTTCCGTTTGAAATGGATTGATGTCTTTTATTAAATATTGGAATAAACTGGTTTATAAACTCTGTTCTTTTTTGAAAAATCACAGTGCCCAATTCCTCCATTTGTTGGTTGTATATTTCTAAGGTATCAGGATTACTGGTGTTGTTTGCCGCAAAATATTTTAACAGTGCGTTGCGCTGTGCAACTACTTTGTTGTAGGAAATGAGTGTATTTAAATACTGCTGATCTCCCTGAGAAATCACCCCGTCCATGAATTTTCTTCTCGTGTCGCTGCCTTCAGTAATCAAATCCCTGTCTGCCGGGGAAATAATAACTAAAGGGATGCATCCAACGTGGTTGGCTAGTTTGTCATATTCTTTGCCATTGCGTTTAATCACTTTCTTTTGTCCGCGTTTAGCACTAACAATGATTCGTTCGGTTTTTTCAGACTTTAGATAGGTGCCATCAATTACAAAAAAATCGGAGTCGTGATTAATATTTTGGGTAGTTATGGGGTTAAAATAACTTTTTCCAAATGAAAGATGGTAAATTGCATCCAATATGTTTGTTTTTCCAACCCCATTGTTGCCCACAAAGCAATTTATTTTATGATCGAGGTCAAAATTTATGGCTTCAAAATTTTTATAATTGAGTAAAGACAGGTTTGGTAAATGCATAAATGACTAAAAACTTGTATGTTACGGGTTGCGGTAAGAATCTATTTAAGATAAATTAGAATATGCAAATTATTGAAAAATAACAAATAAATTCCCTTTTAAATTATAATAAAAATTTTATTTTTGCCCTTCACTAAAGAACTATTATGGCTACATATAAAAAGAGAGGGCATAAGCCTAAGACAAAGGAGGAAAGACAAGCAGCTATTGAAGAACAAAGCACAACTGCTGAGGTTTTTAACACCCTTGACGAAAAAGCATCTAAAACTGAACAATGGGTTGCTAAAAACCAAAAGTATATTTATGTTATTATTGGTGTTGTAGCAGTTGCCGTTTTGGGCTATTTAGCATATAGCCAGTATGTACAAAAGCCAAAAGAATTGGAAGCATCTAATGAAATGTACCAAGCTCAGGTTTATTTTGAACAAGCTTTGAATAGCCCGCAACAAGATTCTTTATTTAATCTTTCATTAAATGGTGGTCAGGGTAAGTTTGGATTTTTAGATATAATTGACAATTACAGTGGTACAGATGCAGCTAATATTTCCAGATATTATGCTGGAATTGCTTATTTGCAAACCAAGAATTATAAAGAAGCAATTGCACAATTAGATAAATTTAATGGAAAAGATGAAATGCTGGGGCCTATTGCCAAAGGAAACATTGGTGATGCTTTTGCAGAATTAGGACAAAAAGAAGATGCTTTAAAGTATTATACAGAAGCAGCAACTATGAATGAAAACGAGTTCACTTCACCAAAATACTTATTAAAAGCTGCTATTGTGGCATTGGAATTAGACAACGCCTCTGACGCATTGAAACATTTAAACAAAATCAAAACAGACTTCC
>NZ_CAXBAN010000337.1:0-2957 GCF_963973675.1 uncultured Planktosalinus sp.
CCAAGTTGATTGATTTCGAATTGCAAATTCCTGATGACCCAATTTATGTAAAACTCAACAAACAACTTTACAGCTGGGCTATTGAAAACCTTGTAAAAAATGCTATTGACGCAATGAAAGGTAAAGGAAAAGTTACTATCACAATTGAAAAGAATACCAAATCGGTTTGTATCTTAATTTCAGATACCGGTAAGGGCATATCAAAAAAGGACTTCAATAAAATATTTAAGCCTGGATTTACCACTAAAAAACGTGGATGGGGTCTGGGACTTTCATTGACCAAGCGAATAATTGAAGACTATCACCAAGGGAAAGTCAAAGTAAAAAGTTCAGAAAAAGGGATGGGAACTACGTTTCAGATTTCATTGGGGCTTGTTGAATAACCTTTAAAGGCTTCTCTTAAATCGTCAGGTATTTTATAAGTTTTCTCTTTGTTGAAATCATAACAAACGGCAATATCTTTTGCCTGAATGCACACTTCATCTTTGTCATTCAAAATGAAGTGCTCCAGTGAAAAACTACTGTTTTTGATAAAACCAATTCTAGATTTAATTGTAATATTTCCGGGGTAGAACAAAGATTTCATAAAATCAACTTTTGAAGAAACCAACATGGGGCCGCGGTTTGTTTCTTTATAACTTTTGTACAAACCTGATTTTTCCCAGATATTTACCCGAGCCGATTGAAGATACCTGATTATATTAACATTATTAACATGTTCATACACATCCAAATCACTCCAGTCGATACGAAGTTTAATTTCGAGAGGAAAGCTGCTATTGTTGATCATATAGCTGCTTTAATTTTACTGGTCAGGGTTTTAAACTCATCCGGAGAAAGTGATACTTTTTTACTGAAATCCATATCACTCATTTGATTTAATGGAATAAGGTGAACGTGAACATGCGGCACCTCAAGACCAACCACAGCAACCCCCACCCGTTTGCATGAAACTGCTTTTTCAAGAGCTAAAGCTACTTTGCGAGAAAACTGCATAAGATTAAGATAGGTGTTTTCGTCGAGTTCAAACAGCTTGTCAACCTCCACTTTTGGAACACACAAAGTGTGGCCTTTTGCGTTGGGGTTGATGTCCAGAAAAGCAATGAAATTTTCGTCTTCAGCGACTTTGTAAGAGGGAATTTCACCATTAATGATTTTTGTAAAAACAGTTGGCATAGATGTCAAATTTTAATATGCTAAAGATACAAAATCAAACACATAAAAAAAGAGCAGTAAAAACTGCTCTTTCAAATTTGTATTGCATATTTTTTAATCTCTTGATATTTCAAGTATTTCAAATGTTACTGTTCCATTGGGAACTTGAATTTTTGCTGTTTCACCTACTTTTTTCCCAAGCAATCCTTTTCCGATAGGAGAGTCAACAGAGATTTTCCCTGATTTTAAATCTGCTTCGCTTTGCGCTACCAGTTTATAGGTCATTTGGGCTCCATTGGCTTGATTTTTTATTTTTACAGTAGAATGCACTAAGACTTTTGAAGTGTCTAATTGTGATTCATCTATCAAACGGGCATTGGAGACTACCTCTTCTAGTTTTGAAATGCGCAGTTCCAGCATTCCTTGTGCTTCTTTGGCGGCATCATATTCCGCATTTTCGGAAAGGTCTCCTTTATCTCTTGCTTCAGCAATTGCCTGAGAAGCTTTAGGTCGTTCTACATCCCGCAATTGGTCAAGTTCGGCTTTTAATTTTTTTAATCCTTCTTCAGTGTAATAAGATACTTTACTCATAACTTCATCGTTTTATATAATACAAAGATTCCCGCTACACTGAATACTTCAGTCAACTGCGGGAACGAAAAAAATCCCATTCGCGACGGGATTTGAGTGCAAATATACGAAAAATTTAATTGCTTTTGTTTTTATCGTACCTTGCAACGCTTTATTTTTATATTTATGAAGAAGTTTTTGATACTTTCAATGGGTGTTATGATGTTTGCCTGTAATAGTGATGACGATGTCAACAGAAATAACCCTTATTTGATTGATCCACTGGTAAATATGCAACTCGATTTGAGTTTGCCTCAATACAACCCATTGAATTTTCCCGGGAATAGTATTCTATTAAACTCTCAGGGAATTAAGGGAATTGTGGTTTACAATATTGACAACAGCCAGTATGTGGCTTTGGAACTGTCTGATCCCAACCATGCACCAAATGTATGCTCCAGAATGGAAATTGATGGAATTGAGGCTACCTGCCCATGCCCTAATGAAAACAATACTTACAACATAATCACAGGACAACACGTATCCCAACCCAATTTGTACCCCATGCAACGCTATAACGCTTTAAGGAATGGCAGTGTGATTACTATTACTAATTAATTATTTAGAGTTTTTTAAAGAAGATTAAACTGGCATTACTTCAGCCATTGGCAAAGTGTATTGTGGGATATTTGTACAGTAGCTTAAATTTGTATAAAGTAATCTATAAATACCCCCTCAAGCAAGCTCAAGGGGGATTTTTATTTCTATTTAAAACTTCAAAGTCACACCTGTCATAAAGTGTATGCCGGCCTGAGGGTAATAGCCCGCGCCTTCAATGGTGGTGATGGTTCCCGGTTCTGAAAAGTCATCATCAAATGTAAAAAAGTAACCGTTTGACACATATTTTATATCAAAAATATTGTTAATCATCCCGTTAAGCAAAATAGATGAAAACACAGGAGTGTCTTTGATTTCATATACGATGTTGAGGTCGTTGATAAAAAAAGAGTCTAGTTTGGAAGCCTCGCTGTCGATATTTCCCATATACTGCTCGCCCACAAACTTTGACAACCAGCCCATTTGAAATCCTTCAAATGGTTGGTAAATTAGCATGCTGTTAGCTACTACTTCGGGTGAAAACGAAATGTTAGTAGTCCCTAGATTCACCAGTTCGCCGTCAATAGATGCCACAAAATTTCGGTTTTTGTTTTGGCTTAAAGCGAAATTGGGCA
>NZ_CAXBAN010000338.1:0-2952 GCF_963973675.1 uncultured Planktosalinus sp.
CTTTAGCTATCATTTCTTCTGGATTCAATATCATGTTCATGATCCATTCCGGAGCACGTCTGTTTGTTACATCTGCTATTTTTGGACCGATGAATTTTTTGTCCATTTTGTGACAAGCTGAACACATTTTTTGGAAAACATCTTCACCTTGTGTTGCCATAGCTTCATCGATTCCGTCATTAATTGTAACTGACTTTACAGGACCAATTCCTTTGTTAGATAGATCGATCATGTCTGCTGAAGAGGTTGCTTTTTTTTCTTTTTTAGTTTTTTTTTTACTGTAATCTCCTATTTTAATGTCTTTCTTTTCTTCTTTTTCTCCGCCTCCACAAGAGATTAAGGTGATTGTAGCTAATAATAAAAGGGCTGTTTTTAGTATGCTTTTCATTGTAATTGATTTTAAGTGTTATCTACTGTTTCGTTTTAATGATGTAAAATTACTTTGTTATTTTACCTTTGTTTATGACTGGAATCATATTGGATTATTTTTCTTAACCTTTAATAAATGAGACTTTTACAAAATTGAAATAACTGTTCAAAAGTAGCTTGAGAACTTTGTATTGAAAATGATATTTATCATATTTTACATTTGAATACTATAAATAGAATAGTGATTGCCTATAAAACTATGAAGTATTCAAAATCTTTTTATAAAAAATAAATTATAAAACACAAACAGCCGCATTGCTAAATGCGGCTGTTCCAACAAAAATGAGTGGTGTTGTTCTTAAATTTTCACTGTCAATACAGGAATTTCAGATTTATTTGCAACTTCTTCACTGATGCTTCCGGCAAGTATTTTGTTAATACCTTTTCTACCGTGGGTGGGTATTGCAATCAAATCGGCCTGTAACAACAAGGCTGCATTTTGAATACCCTCTGTAACAGAATAATCATTAAAAATAACAATATCTTCAGAGTGGTTGGAGATTTTATTTTTGTTTAAAAACGTACGCATGAGCTCTCTGATTTCTAGTGTATTTTTAAAATTGGCATTGGGAGTGTTTATATAAACCAATTTTAAAGTGGCCTTATAGGAATCTGCAAATTGCTTGATGGCTTTAAATGCAGTTAAATTTTCCTTGTTAAAATCTGAAGCAAACACAATTGTTTTAGGGTTGAAGTCTTGTGTATCTGATTTAACAACAAGCACGGGTATGTCTGAGGTGCGCACTACTTTTTCGGTATTTGACCCCACAAAATATCCTTTAACCCCACTGGAACCCCTGGAGCCCATGACGATAAAATCGGCATCGATTTCTTTAGCAGTATTGTCTACTTCTTCAAACACTTTGTAATGTTTGATGATGGGGCTTGCTTTGATGCCTTTCATGTAGTCCTTCTCAATAAATTTCTCAAATTGTTTATTGGCCAGTTGCATAAAAAACATGAGTTCACGTCTTTTTGTAGCTTCGGTGATGCTGATCATCTGATCTGAGATGTCCAGCATGTGTAGTAAAAATAATTCAGCTTTATTCTTTTTTGCTATATTTGCGGCTACTTTTAAGGCATATTCTGAATGCTTAGAAAAGTCTACCGGTACGATGATTTTTTTCATAATAGTATAGTGTTATAGGTTAAACAGTCATTGAAAACAATCGTGTTTCAGGTTGTTTATTTTGTAATAAAATATCAAAAGCCATACAGACGTTTCTGATGAATGGTCTCCCTTTTTCAGGTACTTCAATTGCGTTTGGCAAAATCAAAACCAATCCATCCTTTTCCATTTCTGCCAGATTTTCTTTGATTTCAGAAAAATTGATAATTTCTTCATCGGTTGCAAACCAGTTTGTCTGTAGATTGCACATCAAATTGAGGATATGTTTTCTGATTATTTGATCTTCTTCAGTCAATAAATGCCCTCTGTAAACGGGGATTTTATTTTCATTCAATAGTTTATAATATGCTTCAATATTTTTCTCATTTTGGGCAAAAGCAGTCCAGCTATCGCTAATTGCGGAAATCCCAAGACCAATCATTATTTTGCTTTGAGTGGTGGTATACCCCATAAAATTGCGATGCAGGGTATTGTTGAACATTGCCTGGCATAATTCATCTTCCGGTAAGGCAAAATGATCCATTCCAATTTCAATGTACCCTAATGTTTCCAACAATTTTTTTCCAGTTTCATACTGGGTTCTTTTCAATTCGGGACTCGGTAAGTTTTCTTCAGTAAACCCCCGTTGCCCGTTTCCTTTAATCCACGGTACGTGCGCATAACTATAGAAGGCAATACGGTCGGGTTGCAGTTCTTTGGTTTTTTGGATGGTGAATTTGACGTGCTCCAGGGTTTGGTAAGGCAATCCAAAAATGATGTCGTGACCCACTGAAGTGTAGCCAATTTCTCGTGCCCATTCGGTCACTTTTTTGACATTTTCAAAAGGCTGAATTCTGTGGATGGCTATTTGAACCGCCATGTTGTAATCCTGCACCCCAAAGCTTACGCGTCTGAAACCAGTATCATAGAGCGCTTGCAAGTGTTCTTTGGTAGTATTGTTAGGGTGTCCTTCAAAGCTAAAACTATAGTTTTCATCAATGATTGTGTCTTCAAGAATTCCTTTCATCAAATGAGTGAGGTTTTCAGGACTAAAAAAGGTGGGGGTGCCACCGCCCAGATGTATTTCTTTTATAATGGGTTTATCAACCAATAGTTGCTTGTACAATTGCCATTCTTTAATGACGGCATTGATATATGGCTCTTCGACTTCATGTCTTTTAGTGATGCGTTTGTGACATCCGCAAAAAGTACATAAGCTTTCACAAAAGGGCAGGTGAATGTAAAGGCTAATGCCTTCAGAATTGTTGTAACGGTCAAACTGAATTTTCAATCGTTTCGTCCAGTCTTCAGCTGTAAAGTTAGCCTCATCCCAGTATGGAACTGTGGGGTAACTGGTGTATCGCGGACCTGGCACATTGTATTTGTCTGTTAAACTTTGCATGCTCTTTATTTTC
>NZ_CAXBAN010000339.1:0-2939 GCF_963973675.1 uncultured Planktosalinus sp.
TAAATTCGTTTAGTGTATAGATAAATTATAATAATGCCTTTAATAAGCTATTTTCAAAAAGAAAACCTTAAAGTACTTTTTTTAATAGTACCGGTGAGTTGTTTTGTATTTGTACTACGTGGTTGAAAAAGCTTTTGAGACCTTCATATGATTTTGGGTCAAAATGATATTCATTGATGTTTAGTGAAAATCTAATATGAACCATCCCGTTGTTTTCTTTGTAAGTAACAACTACTTCGCCCATATTATCCGGCATTTTTAAAGATTTGTTTTCGGGAAGTTCTTCAATTTTATATTTTTCATTCAGGTTTAGAGACAATAAGTAAGAATAGGTTCTTGGGTGTCCAAAATCTACAGGATAGAGTCTGTTTTTTAATTGAAATGGGTTTTTTTCAAAGGATTTAAATAAAAAGGGGTCAAATAGTAAATTCTCGGCTTCTTTATCTGTGAAAATCACTTCAAAATCTTCGCTAATGGGTTTCTCAATTTCCTTTGAATTATTTGTACTGTATGTAATTATTTCCAAATTTGAATATACTGATTCTTTTTTTCTCAAATATGCTTCCTCGTTGATTTCAGAGATTTGTTTTCTTTTGGCTATGGCATTGTACCCCATATTGGTTTCCCTCAGGGTTCCTTTAAAATTGAAATTGTCATCAACATCTATTTGAATGTTGATGTGGTTCACATTTTGCTTGTTTGGTATAATTGGTTCCCAGTAGCTTCCATTTTTAAAATCCATAACTCTTACCTGATAATTCAGACACTTAAAGGGAATTGTGCCAAAGGGAGTAAATTTATCAGTCGCATCCAATAAATACGCTTTGTCATTTATTTTAAGGTGTGCTATCAGGTAATCAAAGTCTGAAATTACCGCAAACTCTTTAGTGGGGATTCCATTTTTTCTGGTTGATAGCAGGCCTATTTCAGCATCAAAGCCTTCAGCCTGAAGTGCATTAATTAGTGCCAGGTTTATTTCAGCTGCACTCCCTACTTGCTCTTTATATGCATTTTTCACGTCTGCTTCATTAAAAAGAGCTGTGCTTTTATTCCAAAAGAAATGATTTTGGATGTAGGTATATATGTTTTTAGCTTTTTCCAATGGGTCACTAGCCAAGGTTACAGACTCCGGTAATTGTCTGCTTAGAAAATTATTTTTACGGGTTTGTAGCCCAATGTTTTTATCTTTTTTAAACTCCCTGTCAACTGTTTTCCAATTTTTGGTGTACATATGCTTGTTTCCCCGTTGGTCAATTGCTTGTTTAAGCTGAAAGTCCAATCGACTGAGGTAGTTCATTTTAGAAAGCATAAATTCTTCCTCATTAAATGCCGGAATATCTGACATTGCATAGGTTAAAATTTCACAATCTGCCAGATTTCCTTTTACCGGTTCAAAGCAATTTTTTTTAATTTCAGCCTGGTTGACCTCTAGGCCTTTATTTCCAATCAAGGTTCTATTATAATGGTAAAAGCCCGGTATTTCGGCTTTAAATTCACTATAAACGGTTGGAATGTTATTTTGAAAACTCCACCCTTCAAGATTGAAAATGAACGGGGAAGTAATGGTGTATTCATATTCTAATACACTTCCTTTTTGTGCATTGGGAAAGGCAAAACTTACTTCGCTTACTTTTGCATTCACCCTGTTAGTAAAAATTTCTTTTTTCTGAAGATAATCACTTCCACTATTGTTTGTGGTTATCGCCTTTAAAGAAGTTAATTTCTCACTTTCATTGCTATTGTTGAATAAAGAAATGGTGATGTTTGCAGAGTTTTTTGCATCATCGTGTAAAATTTTTAATTTTCGGTAAACTTTTTTTACTAAAACAATTTTGTAATCAACCACTTTAAAGGTATAGTTGCCTGTTTCAAATAGCACAACGGCTTTGGCTAATGTATCTTTTGAATACGATTTTAAATTCAGCTCGTGTTGAAACGGTTTTCCGAATTCGTGTTTGATTCCCGGTTGAGCAAAAGAGTTAAAACTAAAAAGAAGAACTGTTAATAAGAAGAAATATTTATACACTTGTTTAAAATTTTATGATGGTTTTTCTCAGGGCTGTCAAATTACTTAATAACTTTTCCAGATACTGTAAGTCAAGCATATTGGCTCCATCGCTTTTAGCATTTGCCGGATCAAAGTGGGTTTCTATAAAGATGCCATCCACACCCACAGCAATTCCAGCTTTGGCTATGGTAGAAATCATATCGGGCCGGCCCCCGGTAACTCCACTGCTTTGGTTGGGTTGTTGCAGGCTGTGAGTAACATCCAGAATAGTAGGAGCAAATTCCCTCATTGTGGGAATGCCTCTAAAATCGACAATCATATCCTGATAGCCAAACATGGTCCCTCTATCAGTAACCATAACTTGCGAGTTGCCGCAATCGGTTACTTTAGTGACGGCGTGATTCATGCTTTCAGGACTCATAAACTGGCCTTTTTTAAGGTTGACTACTTTTCCTGTGTTTGCTGCGGCAACCACAAGGTCTGTTTGTCGCACTAAAAATGCTGGTATTTGCAATACGTCTACATATTCAGCAGCCATCGCGGCATCGCTCACTTCGTGTATGTCTGTCACTGTGGGCACGTCAAATGTTTCTGAGACTTTTCTGAGAATTTTCAAGGCTTTTTCATTGCCTATGCCTGTAAAGCTATCAATGCGGCTTCGGTTGGCTTTTTTAAAACTTCCTTTAAAGATGTAAGGTATTTCAAGTTTGTCGGTAATTTTAACGACCTGTTCAGCAATGCGAAGCGCCATTTCTTCTCCTTCGATGGCGCAGGGGCCGGCCAGTAAAAAAAAATTATTGGATTGGGTATGTTTTATTTTAGGTATTAAATCGAGGTTCATGAGCATACAATTAAGCTGCAAAGTTAATCAATTTTAAAAGGAAATCAGATTTGCTTTCTTCAATTAAAATTTAACAACCTGTATTTTAAA
>NZ_CAXBAN010000340.1:0-2928 GCF_963973675.1 uncultured Planktosalinus sp.
TTGAAGCTTCAATCACGAGCTTAGGTTCTGCAGTATTTAAATCCAAGTTTATTTCTTCCTCACAAGATGAGAGAGTTAAAAGGACTAGCAAAAGTATGTGTGTGAATTTTTTCATTAAAAAGTAAAATTATAGGTTACAGCTGGTATAATTCCAAAAATGGATAGTTTGACAGCTTCATTCCTTCCTAAATCTGTATTTTCTCTGAATGAAACAGAAGCAGCGTTCATTCTATTATAAAGGTTATAAATACTAAATACCCATTCTGAATTCCAGTTTCTGCTATTGTTTCTTTTAGGTGTTAATGTTGCAGAGAGGTCTAAATGATGAAAACTTTGTAGCCTACTGCTGTTTCTTGCCTCAAATGTTGGCACAACAATTCCGTTATATACGTATTGTCCATTTGGAAAGGTAACCGGCTGCCCAGTTTGAAAAATAAAATTGGCTCCAAAGGTCCATTTATCATTGAGTTGATAATTGGCAGTTATTGAAATATCATGTGTTTTATCCCAAGCTGACAAATACCAATCTCCATTATTAATTCCAATTTCTTCTGGAGTTCGCCCGGGTGTTTTTTGTTCACTTTTTGAAAGCGTATAAGCAATCCATCCCTGAAGTTTACCAGTTGTTTTTCTAAACAGAAGTTCTAGACCATAAGCTCTTGCTTCACCGGCAAGGATCACTTGCTCAATGGCATTGTTTGCAATAAGGTTTGCCCCGTCAACATAGTCTAGTCTATTTTTTACAGTTTTAAAATAGGACTCCACCTCAAGGGAATAATTATCAAAATTTTTAAAATATCCAAGGGCTATTTGGTCTGCGAGTTGTGGTTCAATGTATTTTCCGCTAGGGGCATATACATCAAATGGTGTGGGAGAGGTAGTATTTGAAATGAGATGTATGTATTGTGTCATTCTGTTATAGCTCGCTTTTATAGAAGATTCATTTGACAGCTGATACGCGATTGAAAACCTGGGTTCTGGTCTAATGAATGAACGTATTGTTGTTCCTTTTGAAATAGTTAGGGTGTCAATTGGGGGTGCCTTTTCATATATTTTCAATCCGTTATTGAATACATTTGGTTGATTGTTTTCATAAATGTAGAATTCATCCTGACCCAATCTGTTGAATGTAGAGAGCCGCAGTCCTGCTTGAACAGCAATTTTATTAGAAATAGTATATTCTGCATCTAGGTATATGGCATTTTCAAAAGCAAATTTATCAGTGAGTTTTGTTGGGTTGATACCAGAAGTTTCTGAATTTGGTTTTATTTCTCCGGGAATAAAATTATAGTAGGTTGAATTGAGACCATAATTGAGTTGTAAATTTTCGTTTAAATAATGTTTAAAATCGTATTTTAGGTTGTAATTTTTGATTCCGCTATCAAAATTAAATCCAACAAAATCAAGTGTTAAACCATAATAATAATCTGAAAAAATGAGAGACAGGTTAGAAAATAGTTTGTCTGAAAACAAATGATTCCATCTAAGGTTTACTGTTGAATTTCCGAAGCTGTTGCTAAAACTTTCAGAAATTTCAAACACATCTCGCCCAAAGTATCCTGAGAGATACAAATTGTTATTTTCGTTAATACGATAACTAATTTTGGTGTTTAAATCATAAAAATATGCAACATTATCATTGTCAAACAAGGGTAAAAATAAATGAGCATAACTACTTCTACCGCCTATTAAAAAAGAGCTTTTGTCTTTCATTATTGGTCCTTCCAATAGTAATCTGCTGGAAATTAAGCCTACTCCACCTGTGGCTTTGATTTCAGAATAATTACCGTCTTTTTGGTAGATATCAAGTACGGATGATATTCGTCCGCCAAACTTTGAAGGAATACCACCCTTATAAAGTTTAAGATCTTTAATTGCATCAGGGTTAAAAACAGAGAAAAAACCAAATAAATGTGATGAATTATATAGTGTAGCTTCATCAAGAAGTATCAAGTTTTGGTCAGCCGCACCACCTCTTACATTAAACCCACTTGCTCCTTCCCCGGAACTGGTAACTCCGGGAAGCAGTAACAGAGATTTGATAATATCGGTTTCACCCAATACCACAGGCATTTTTTTTATAGTACTTATGGTAAGCGAGTTTACACTCATTTGAGGTTTTTTGATATTTAACTTTTCAATATCTTGTTTAATTATAATTTCATCCAGTGACTCTAGAGACTCATTGAGTAAGACATCCTGTCTGATGTTTTGATTGAGTATGATTGTACTATTTTCAGATGAAAAGCCTAAGCTGCTATAGGTAATATCATAGGTTCCTTCTTCAAGGGTTAATGAATAAAAACCATATTCATTAGTAGTAGTTCCGGTTTGAAGCTCAGGTATAATTACGTTTACACCAATTAACGTTTCACCGGATGAAGCCTCTGAGATGGTTCCGCTAAGGGTAAATTTGTTTTTCTGATTTTGCGAACAAAGTGCTTGAAAGCTTAAAAATAGGATAAGAAAGAGTAATTTCTTTTTCAATTTTTTTTTACGTAAAAATAAGGTTTAATCATGATTTTATTGTTAATAATTTCTTAGCTTTTGACTTAAAGTTCACTTTTTAAAATTACTTTGGCACGGCAATTGAATTCCTAATTTTAAACTTTTAATTTTTTCTATTATGAAACTAAAACTACTTTTTTCGGCATTTTTTGTTTTATTACTCAGTTTTGGATACAGCCAACACAGGAGTTCAAATCTGCAAGTTGAATTTGAAAATTCCAGGGTAACTTATGCTATTCAAATTGGAGGATTTGATTTTCAAGTTAACAGAAACTTACTTTTTGTGGAAGGTTTACAGAGTGGATTTCATGAAGTAACGATATATGAAGTCAAGAGAAACAGAAGTATTTTAGTTTATCGGGGAGGGATTAACTTGGCCAGAAATGCAACTACTTATTCTTTTTTCAAAAATAGAAATTT
>NZ_CAXBAN010000341.1:0-2924 GCF_963973675.1 uncultured Planktosalinus sp.
GTAAAAGCAATCCAGTTATTGTCTGGGCTGGGCACCAATCGATTGGCATATTTTGATTTGATGTGTGTGCGCTCATCGTGTCCGTTGAGGTCCACACTTTTTAATTCTTTTGTAAGGTTACCGAAAAATACCCCGCCGGTTTGGAAAAAAATTCGTTTGCCGTCTTTGGTAAAAGTTGGGTAATCACCGTCTTTGGTTAAAAAAGTTTGAGCTCCCCCGTTTGCAGGCATGGTGTAGAGTCCGGGATTTTTAGTAAATGACCTTCCCTGGTCATTGTTTCCCTCTTCTTTTTTGAAAACGATGGTTTGTCCGTCAGGAGAATAGGAAGGTGTTCTATAAATTCCTTTTTCAGAAGTAAGTATAGTTGAGGCGCCTCCATTTATAGAAACTTTTCTAATAGCTCCTTTTTCAGTATCACTCCAGCTAACGTAGATGAGTTCGTTTCCATTGGGCGAAAAGGCTGGTTCGGCTTCAAAATCGGTATCCTTGGTGAGGCGCTTAGGGGTACCATTGGGCAGTGATTTGGTCCATAAGTAACCCAATGCACGAAAAACAAGTGTCTTTCCATCAGGAGAAGTAATGGCGTCGCGAATTACTTTTACGGTAAAATCGTCGTTCTGTATGGGGGTTTCAAAATGAACTCTATCAGCAATATCAATACGCACAGTTGCTGTGAATGGTATCGTGGTAGATTTTGTTGTGTTAATATTCACTTTTTGAAACTGTCCTTTTGCCCAAATGATTATTTCTTCATTATTTGGCATCCAGCTGAAATTAGGGTAGGTACCAAAAAGTGCCCAGGCAGTCATTTGGTCTTTGTTGAGGTTGTCATACACCGGCCATTCTTCACCTGTTTGCAGGTCGTGAATATAAAGCACGGTTTTAGTACGCACCCGTTTTATAAAAGCTAAAAGTTTACCATCTCTGGATACTTGGGGTCTGGCAGCACTTCCGGGACCACCGGTGATTTCTTCTATTTCGCCGGTTTCAAAATCATAGCGCTTCACGGCGTAAATCTGACTGTTAGGGTCTTTATTATATTGAAAAGTACTTCCTGAAGTTACATCTTCACAGTAATACATATATTTCCCATCAGGCGAAATACTAGGCTCGTTAACGTCTTTTTGATCGTTACTGCGTTCGGTGAGTTGCGTGCCGCTTCCTCCTGTGATGTGGTATTGCCACATCTCTCCGGCTCCCATTGAGCGACCAGAGGTAAAATGTTTTCTGGCTACAAGATAATTGCCATTGGGCATCCAAACGGCATTGTTTAATAATCTAAAATCTTCTTTTGTGATTTGCTTGGCATCGCTTCCATCGGCTTTCATCACCCAGATGTTATCGCCTCCTCCGGCATCACTTGTAAAAGAAATGTGAGTACCGTCAGGACTGAAACGGGGTTGTATTTCAAACGGAATACCGCTGCGTAGTGCTTTGGCTTTGCCTCCCGTAACCGGAATGCTATAAAGGTCTCCCAGCATATCAAACACGATGGTTTTTCCGTCTGGAGAGACGTCCAGGTTCATCCAGGTGCCTTCATCGGTTGTGAAACTGTGTGTGTTGTACTTGAAATCATGACCGGGATTGGTTACATCCCATTTGTCTTCTTCTTGGGCGTCTAAAATGAAAGGGATAGCAATTGCTATGAATGTAAGGTAAATAAATCGATGCATATATAAACTTTAAATAAGTGAATGAATGATAAAATCTAAGGTAAAAAGTAGATGTAAATTACTGAAAAAGAAAATGTTAATATAAAATTATGCTTCAAAAGCAAGTCCCAAATATAGTAAAAAATACCTTTAAAGTTTAGAATCTTTACCCGATTTCGATGGCTACAACATCCAATTCATAGTTTCACTTCATAAAATTGTATTTTTATGTTTTGTATTACCCTATAAAAAAGCTAATTTCGTCCCCTGTTTAATTAACTTGAAAACGAAATTATGAATAATAAGATTTTACTTTTGTTGGCAGTTCTTGTATTTTCAGCAATGTCCTGTAAAAATGAGTCTAAGCAAGAGTCCAAAAAACAAATTACCTTATCAAAAGAAGAACAAATTGAGGAGAGACAGCAAAAACTTAAAGAACGTGAAGCACTGAGAGAGAAAGCTAAAAGTGAAGTGAATACAATAATGGCTATACTGATGTTTGATGATAATTACTCTGAACTTTCCTCATTGGTGGTATCAGCTGAATTGGTTGAGACATTGCTTGAAGAGGGTCCATTCACTCTTTTTGCACCAAATAACCTTGCTTTTGAAAAATATTCAGATGAGAAGCTAAAAGAAGTTTTGAAACCCAGAAACAGACAGGATCTTCAAAACCTTTTGAAGTATCATATTGTTGAGGGTACTTTGAGTACTGAAGATATTAAAACACAATTGCGTCAAAATAACAACTCATTGAGTATTGAAACTTTACAAGGTGAAAATCTAAACTTTTCACTTACGAATGGTAACATTGTTTTAAAAGACGCTAATAATTCTACCATCAATATTATTAAAAGTGATATTGAAGCCACAAACGGCATTGTTCACGCTGTAAGCAAGGTTGCAGAAACAAAAGTAAAAGAGGAAGAGGAAGAAAAATAAAATTGATTTTATCTTTAACATCAATGGGACTTTTAAAGTCCCATTTTTTTTACCCTAAAATTTTTGTACCCAAACGGCTTCAATATTAAAGAGTTTTTGATTCTGAAAATAAAAATTCAATAACTATATCAGGTAAATAATTTTAAAACAAATGTGATGGAGAATTATAGTATTTGAATAGAATTATTTTTTTCTGTTTACGCTTTGACGTGCCAATAATTGTACATTACCATTGTTTTGAATCTATACCTCAAGCACATTGAGTTGAACTGAAAAAGGAGTGTTGTTTACAATTCCTTCCACATCAATTTCCCTGCGCGTTGTGAGAAT
>NZ_CAXBAN010000342.1:0-2922 GCF_963973675.1 uncultured Planktosalinus sp.
GATGAGTTCAAGCCCTTTTTCTACACCAATGGAATCCCAGATTTCAAACGGACCGTTTTCCCAACCGAAACCGGCTTTCATGGCGTCGTCTATTTTGTAGAGTTCGTCTGAAATTTCCGGAATGCGGTTAGATACATAGGCAAACATTCCGGCGAAGTTCTTGCGATAGAATTCGCCTGCTTTATCATCGCCATCCACGAGCACCGGAAAGCGGTCAATGGGTTTGTCGATGGTTTTTGTTTTTTCAAGAGTGGCAAAATTTGCTTTTTTGGTTGATTGGTATTCCAGCGTGTTGAGGTTTAGCTCTTTGATTTCGCTGCTGCCGTCGTCGTTTTTAATTTTTTTATAGAAACCTTGTCCGGTTTTGCTTCCCAACCATTTGTTTTCTACCATTTTTTCTATGAAATCAGGTAGTTTAAAAAGGTCGTGGGCTTCATCTTTTGGGCAGTTTTCATAAATACCGTTCGCAACGTGCACTAGTGTATCCAACCCAACAACATCCACAGTGCGGAAAGTAGCCGATTTTGGACGGCCAATAACCGGGCCGGTGAGTTTATCGACTTCGGTGACGGTGAGTCCCATTTCTTTTACTTGATGGAATAAGCTCTGGATACCGAAGATACCGATACGGTTTCCAATAAAAGCGGGAGTATCTTTAGCCAATACCGAAGTTTTTCCCAAAAACTTTTCACCATATTCATTAAGGAAGTTTAGCACTTCTTTTGAAGTATCAGGGCCGGGAATAATTTCAAAGAGTTTCAGGTAACGCGGCGGATTGAAAAAGTGGGTGCCGCAGAAGTGTTTTTTGAAATCTTCACTTCGGCCTTCATTCATAAATTTTATGGGAATTCCAGAGGTGTTTGAAGTGATGAGCGTTCCCGGTGTACGGTGTTTTTCAAGATTGTCAAATACTTGTTTTTTGATATCGAGTCGTTCGATTACTACCTCAATAATCCAGTCAACATCTTTTACTTTGGCAATGTCGTCCTCAAGGTTACCTGTAGTGATGCGATTGGCAAAACTCTTATGATAAACCGGTGAGGGTTTGGACTTGATAGCTTCTTGAAGCGATTCGTTTACCAAGCGGTCTCTCACAACTTTGTCTTCAAGAGTGAGTCCTTTTTTCTTTTCATTGTCATTCAGTTCTCGCGGAACAATGTCAAGCAGAAGCACTTCCACGCCAATGTTGGCAAAATGCAGTGCTATACCACTTCCCATAATTCCGGAGCCAATGACGGCTACTTTGTTAATCCTACGTTTACTCATATTTTTTAAAAACTAAATCGTTTGTATATACTTTTTTATTGGAAATCATTTCATTGATGGTATCAGTAACCTCAAAGAAGTGTTTGAGTTTTTCTTCTGAAATATTGTTTTTTATGGCTTCATTAAACTGTAGCACCCGATCTTTGGAATACTCTCTTTTTTCTTTTCCGAAATCGGTTAGGAAAATAAGTACACCACGTCCGTCTTCTGGATTGGGTTTACGAATAATCAGGCCACGTTCTTCCATTGATTTTAATGTTCTTGAAAGACTTGTGGCTTCCATACCCATACGGGGACCCAATGAGGTGGAAGGGGTGCCTTCTTCAGGGTCGATGCTTAAAAGTGCAAATCCGGTAGCCATTGTGCTTTCAAATTTAGCGGCTTCTTCATTGTACATTCTTGTGACTGCTTGCCAGGTTGTTCTTAAAACGTAATCGATTGTTTTCTCTTTCATTTTCCTCTGGTAGAACCTCTCCCAAAATGGAAAGAAGCTTTATTAATTATAATTAATGGGATTGTAAATATACAAAAAAATACTATGCACGCATAATAAATTCAATAAAAAATAGTAGGAATAAAAAAACTCCTCACGATGGAGGAGTTTGATTGTAAATTTTATTAAATGATTTAGCCTAGTTTTCCGTTTATAGCTCCAATGATGGCTCCTATAATTGCAGTAGATACTATTGTTACAACCAGATCTAATGCTGCCATTTCATATGTTGCTTCAGGCATCATAGCCATGTTAAAAAAGTTAAAAAACAGGCCGAGAAAGAGTCCGATAACAGCACCCGCACTTGCTCCGGTTGCTGCGGTACTAATTTGCGCCCATTTTGTAAATAAATAAGCTATGAACAAACCATAAGTTAAACATCCTAAGAGAATGAATATCATTGTATTAGAAGTCATTTCGGGTTGAGGAAAGAAATCTACGAGAAGGATTCCATAAAACAACCATCCAAGAAGGTAATAAACAATACCTCCTACAATACCGGAAACTAAGAAATTTTTTGTTTTCATTTTAGTGGCTTTTATTAGTTAGTTGATATTAAATGTATTAAAAAATTGTCTAATATCTATTTTTTAAAGCCAATAAATTATGATTTGACGAATTGTCTTGGATTTTGAGGGGGTTTTATATTGGAATTTATTTTATTGAGTGTATATTTTTTCATACAAATTCGTATACCGGTCTTTGACTACCCGGCGTTTTAATTTCATAGTGGGGGTGAGGTGACCTGCTTCGACGGTCCAGACTTCTGGGGTGAGTTCAAAACGTTTTATTTTTTCCCATTTCCCGAAACGTTCATTAAAAGTATCTACCTCTTCCTGAATGCGGGCAATGACTTTTTCATTGTTACAAAGTTCTTCCAACGAATTTCCGAGGTCAATTTTTTTACGCTTTGCCCATTCCTTTACGAAATCAAAACTGGGTTGTATGAAAGCTGCCGGCATTTTTTCGCCATCGCCTATCACCATGATTTGTTCAATAAACAGGGATTGTTTCATAGCGTTTTCCAATAATTGAGGGGCAATGTATTTCCCGCCACTGGTTTTGAACATTTCTTTTTTGCGGTCGGTTATTTTTAAAAATCCATCAGTATCTACTTCCCCTATGTCGCCGGTGTGAAAATAGTCGCCGGTCATTACTTCAGC
>NZ_CAXBAN010000343.1:0-2913 GCF_963973675.1 uncultured Planktosalinus sp.
TAGTAGGACAAGTTACAAACATTTATTTTTGAAGTCACAATTCACACTTTAAAAAAATACCATGAACATTTTAATTTTAGGCTCCGGAGGAAGAGAACACGCTTTTGCTTATCAAATTTCAAAAAGTGTCTTGTGTAATAAACTTTTTGTGGCACCGGGCAATGCCGGAACCAACCAAATCGCTGAAAATATTAATATAGGAGTCAATGATTTTGAGAAGATTAAAAGCGTTGTTCTTAAAAAGAAAGTGAAAATGGTTGTCGTGGGCCCCGAAGACCCTCTTGTAAATGGTATAGTTGACTTTTTTGATAATGATGAAGAATTAAAAAACGTGATAATTATTGGGCCCTCTTTGGAAGGCGCAAAACTTGAGGGAAGTAAGGAGTTTGCGAAAGAGTTTATGATGGAATTCAATATTCCTACAGCATCCTATCAGAGCTTTACCAAAAATGAACTCATTAAAGGGTTACAATATATTGAAAGCACACCACCACCCTATGTTCTAAAAGCAGATGGCCTCGCTGCCGGAAAAGGCGTGGTAATCCTTGAAAACGCAACTAAAGCAAAAGCTGAACTGCAACAGATGCTGGTAGATGAAAAATTTGGAGCCGCAAGCAAAACGGTCGTGATTGAACAATTTTTAAAAGGTATTGAACTATCAGTATTTGCCTTGACAGACGGGAAAAACTATAAAATATTACCTACAGCCAAAGATTACAAACGCATTGGAGAAAGTGATACCGGATTGAATACCGGTGGAATGGGGGCCGTTTCTCCGGCTCCTTTTGCAGACGAGGAATTTATGCAAAAGATTGAAGAAAAAATAGTAAAACCCACTATAAAGGGCATACAAAAAAGAAAAATGAATTACAAAGGCTTTGTTTTTATCGGCCTGATAAAAGTGGATGACGAACCTTTTGTCATAGAATACAATGTGCGCATGGGGGATCCTGAAACTGAAGTAGTGCTCCCAAGAATTAAAAGTGACCTTGTTCAATTACTCAAAGCATCGTTTGAAGAAAAATTAAATGAAGTAAATTTAGAAATTGATGCTAAAGAGGCAACAACAATCATGCTGGTGTCCGGCGGATATCCGGAAGCTTATGAAAAAGGAAAAGAAATTTCAGGGTTAGAACAAACTAAAAACTCCATCATATTTCATGCGGGAACTATAGAAAAACAAGGAAAAATACTTACAAACGGAGGAAGGGTTTTAGCCATTACTTCACTGGATGACAATTGGAAAAAGGCTATAAAAAAATCCTATCAAAACGCTGAGATTATCAGCTTTGATAGGAAATATTTTAGAAAAGATATTGGTTTTGACTTATCCTAAATAGGAATGAGAAGTTGAAGTTTTGTCTTCTGTTCCTTCGTCATTATAATTTTTAAGCTCCTTTAACCAGTATATCATGGCAACAAAACCAATCACCAAAAAAAGCCAGTTTAAACCATTTGAAAGAAACCAATTACTTAGTTCCAATTCACGAATTCCATCTAATGGCTGTAACAAAACCGTTTCAGTTACAGATTCGATACCTTCAAAAAAACCTTTCCAACTCATAAGTTATTATATTTACAATGCAAAAATATAAAATAAAGTAATGCTAACAAGCTTTTTTGGAAAATCAAAGCCGGTAAATTATGTAATGGTTGCAGCTTTGATGACAATTTTTTTTGTGGGACATCATTTATTGAACACAAAATCAATTAACCCCCTCTCTGAAATTTTATTTCAAACCGGGATGCTTCTTATTTTTATGCTGACAATGTTACTGGCAGATTTTATTTCCAGAAAAAACAAACTAACTAACAATAATACGTTTGTGATTGTTGTGTTTGGGGTTTTTCTAACCGCATTTCCAGCCACCTTTCTAAACACTCAGGCTCTTATTTCTCATCTATTTATTTTGCTGGCCTTAAGAAGATTGATAAGTTTAAGAACGCAAAAAGACGTTCAAAAAAAAATCTTTGATGCGGGTTTGTGGATTTCATTAGCCTCTTGTTTTTACTTTTGGTCATTTCTGTTTATAATTTTCTTGTTTGGCTCTGTAATAGTTTTTGCGGGTAGAGATTTTAAAAACTATATCATTCCTTTTGTTGGAATGGCTGCGGTCATTATTTTAAGTAATGTTTATACGTTATTGATTCAAAATGCATTTTATACACCCATAGATTGGGTAGGAAATTTTGATTTTGATTTTACATTTTACAATCAATTAAAAATGCTGCTTCCCACATCAATTCTATTGACAATTTTGCTTTGGTTGAGCGGCTATTTTCTTTTCAAACATAACATCAAAAGCAAAAAACAAAAGAGCAATGTGATTCAATTATTTAGTTTGATTTTAATAGCGCTGGCATTGATGACTGTTACCCCACAAAAAAATGGTTCAGAAATAGTTTTTTTAGCTTTACCCTTTTCTATTTTAACAACTAATTTTTTAGAATCAAAAGGAGAAAAAAATTTTAAAGAGCTCCTTTTATGGATTTGGGTGTTATTACCAGCCGTAATTTTATTTATATCATGATTAAACGGTTAATAAACATAGAGAAAGAGTTAAAAAACCGATGGCAATACCCGTACAAATGGTATAGAAAACAAAATGATGTTTGGGATAACCACACTAACTTTATCTATACAATTTCTGATTGGAAAGAATTAATTCTAGCAATAGCCACAATCGTTCAAAACAAAAACCTCGACAAAAAAGAAACCTTCTATTACGCTGTCAATCGCTGGTATAATTTCTGGAGTGCTGTAGCGGTCGAAGAAATATTTTGCTCTCTTCCGGGTGTGTTCCCTTCAAAAAACAATAAAGACAGACTCATTGATTTTTCAATCAAAAGCATTCCTTTTGACCATAAAACATCTGTGTTTCCTAAAGGGTTCGGCAAAGGGTTTGCTTACGC
>NZ_CAXBAN010000344.1:0-2893 GCF_963973675.1 uncultured Planktosalinus sp.
TAAAATTTTAAGCGTGGCAATTGCAACAGGCAAGCCCACAGTTTTTGCCATGGCCGTAAAAGTTTGGTCATCACCTTTGATGACCATATTGGAGTCAATCTGATATTTTTTGCCGTTTAGTTCATAGCCAAATTTGTGGTACATCACAATCATATCTTTATCTTCGGGTTCCAACATCCATTTGTCCATCAGGATTTTTTGAAGGCATTCAGCTGGTGTGGCATTTTTAAGTCCTATTGTTTTATTGGGGTTGAAAATATCGAGTTCGACCAGCTTGTCCCACATCAAATCGTCCTGATCGATCTTAAGACTGTGACGCAGTTTCAGCTCTACGGCATCGGTGGGTGAATAGGGAAGAAATAAATTTACAAACTCCCGGTAACTCATATTCTCAGTATCCTGAAGCCGGTATGAATCATCGGTCATTCCCAATTGCACAAACATGTTCCAGGCTTTGCTAAAACCAACCCTGCGAATGGTTCCCCTGTACAGGGTAAGGATGTCTTCCAAACCATAAATTTCTCTGTATTTCAATGAATTTCTGTTGGCATAGCCTTCAAAACGTCCATGACCATTAATATCTAAAAACTCTGTTCTTCTGAAAAGCCTGTGGTAAGGGATGTATTTATATTTGCCTTCCTGAATAAATTCGGCTGCACCGCCTTGTCCGGCTAACACGACGTTTCTGGGGTTCCATGTGAATTTGTAATTCCAAAGGTTAGTGTCGCTTTCAGGTGCAACCAAACCCCCGCAAAACGATTCAAAGAGCAACATCTTCCCTCCTTTTTTTCGAATGCGATCAATGACTTGCATGGCACTCATATGATCAATGCCCGGGTCGAGACCAATTTCATTCATAAACACCAGTTCTTTGGATTTTACTTTGGAATCCAAATTAAGCATTTCATCACTGATATAAGAAGCTGTAACCATGTTTTTACCAAATTCAAGGCAGTCTTTGGCTACTTCAATATGATAGCGTGCCGGGAGCATTGAAATCACTATATCGGCCTGTTCAATTGCTTCTCTGCGTTGCTTGTCATGAAACACATCCAGTACCACCGCTTTAGCATTGGGATGGTTATTTAAAAGTGTATTAGCTGTCTTGATATTGACATCGCCAATGGTCAAAAACAAGCGTTCTTTTTCTGATTTATCAAGCAGGTATTTGATCAAGCTACTTGCCGAACGGCCGGCACCAATTATTAATATATTCCTCATTCTATTTTTGTAAATTTGCATTAAGTTTCATCAGGTTACGAATGTACTAAATTGTGAACGTTTCAAAAAAAGAAGTATGCATAAAAAAATAGTTATTTCAGGAGTGATTTTTGCTATGCTCGCTGTGGTCTTGGGTGCCTTTGGAGCCCATGGGTTGAAATCCCTATTGACAATTGAAGCATTAGCCACTTTTGAAGTAGGTGTTCGGTATCAAATGTATCATGCTCTTGCATTGATTTTTATTGGCCTTTCAGGAAAACTCCCCGACACAACTACTCACACCACAGCATTACTTTTTACACTTGGAATTCTTTTATTCAGCGGTTCAATCTATTTGCTTTCCCTTCAAGAAGCTTTGGTGTTTAATGCTTCCGGAATTGGCTTTATCACTCCATTAGGAGGTGCTTGTTTTATCTTTGGCTGGTGTTATTTTTTATGGAAAATTATTACGTTAAAATCGATATAAATCTTCATTGTTTAGGGGTTTTCTCAGTAAATATTTTATACTTTTGTAATCCACAACAAACATCTAAATAAAAGTTATGGTCAATAGTAACCAAGCAACTAAAACGATTTCGCTGGAAAACTACGGAATCAAAAACGCAAAAGTTAACTACCAACTCACTCCTGACGAACTCCACAAAATCTCCATCGAAAAAGGCCAAGGCGTTGAAGCAAATTCAGGCGCACTGGCAGTCAACACCGGTGAGTTTACCGGGCGTTCACCAAAAGACAGGTTTATTGTAAAAGATGACATCACCCGTGATAAAGTTTGGTGGGGAAACATCAATATTCCTTTTCCCACAGATATGTTTGATAAATTGTATGACAAAGTCACAGATTATTTATCTGAAAAGGAAGTATTTGTGAGGGACAGCTATGCCTGTGCTCACGATGATTTGAGATTGAACATTCGTGTGGTCAATGAATACCCCTGGTCCAATTTGTTTGCCTATAATATGTTTCTTCGTCCTGAAGAAAATGAACTCCCGGGCTTTTCACCAGACTGGCTGGTCATCAATGCCCCCGGTTTTATGGCAGACCCCGATGTTGACGGCACCCGTCAACACAATTTTGCCATTTTAAACTTTACTAAAAAAATTGCCTTAATAGGTGGAACGGGATATACCGGTGAAATCAAAAAAGGGATTTTCTCTGCCTTGAATTTCATTCTTCCTGTTGACAAAAATACCTTGCCGATGCATTGCTCAGCCAATGTGGGTGAAGATGGTGAAACTGCCATTTTCTTTGGCCTTTCCGGTACCGGAAAAACAACCCTTTCTGCAGATCCCAACAGAAAACTCATTGGTGATGATGAGCATGGATGGACTGAAGACAATAAGATTTTTAACTTTGAAGGCGGCTGTTATGCCAAGGTCATCAACCTTACTGAAGAGCAAGAACCGGATATCTTCAGAGCTATTAAAAGAGGAGCTATTCTAGAGAATGTGATTATGGACAAAGGGGGTGAGGTTGATTTTAAAGACATTACGATCACACAAAACACGCGAGTGAGTTATCCCATTTATCACATTGACAATATTCAAACACCATCTATTGCTGAAAACCCAAAAAACATCTTTTTCCTTACAGCAGATGCCTTTGGAGTGTTGCCTCCCATCTCAAAATTAACACCGGGACAAGCAGCTTATCACTTTATTAGTGGTTATAC
>NZ_CAXBAN010000345.1:0-2892 GCF_963973675.1 uncultured Planktosalinus sp.
AAAGAATAATTGAAAAAGTCAGGATTATGGTCGCGATTTTTTGCATAACCATTGTAACCTGTTTGAGTAACACCTTTCATGGCTTCTTGCCAGATATAAGGATTATTCGGATCATAGCTGGCATACCAACTGTCAGGCAAGTAGGTATAACTAGGGTTAAGCCAACCTTCCCATTCATCTATTTTTCCTCTAACGGTACGGGAAATTTGGCCTCCGGCTTGCAGTGACCAATTGGTACCCACTGGAGTGGCAAGATCACTAACCTTTACGCCGGCGGCGTTATATGATATTGATATCGGGACTTTTACTCCATCCATTTCATAAGTATAAAGCGGTATACTGATGTTAGGAATACCGGTAGCTGTATTAACTTGCGTGACGCCTACCTCATAAAGCGCACTCGATGTGGGCGATTCGGGCATATTGACTGTATTATAGTCTACTGTTTTCCCGGGCGTGGTTTCTCGTTGACCTAAAGCAACTTGCAAACAAACCATCACAACAAGGACGGTAAGTACTGTTGTTTTTCTATTCATTAATTTTTTTTTCATTTTAATTCCCTTTTAATATTTTAACACTCTGAGTTTGTACATCTGTGGCCACAGTTACTAAATAAATCCCTAACGGTAGACCGGCTAAATCAACCGGTATGGTATTTGACTTTACTTTAAATTGCTGCAACTGTCGGCCGGCAATGTCATATACATACGCAGTTCCTTCATCAAATTCATGGTTAACAATCACATTGCTAAACCGGTCAGTAGGGTTGGGGATGGCTTCAAGTCCCGGAAATCGTTCTTTATCCTCTTTGTCCTTGTCTTTTAATTTTACAACCCAAAAGTCACTTCTTCCTTGACGACTGTTCCTGTCCCTGGAAATTTCACTACGTGAAGTCCCTGCTAAAACATACCCGCCATCCCGGGTTTCCAAAAGCTTACTTAGCACATCCTCGCCATTGCTGCCCACTGTCTGCCTCCATAATTCCTCTCCTTCATTGTTGATTTTCAAGGCGATATAATCATTGATACCTTTTGGGTTGCCCTTTGATAACCCGCGGGTCTCGGTTTTTGCATACCCGCCAATAAGGATTGTGCCGTCTTTGTTTTCTATCAATGAAGTCAGTAGGTCGGTCTCACCAAAATCATAGATTTGCTGCCATTCAATTTCACCACGATCATCCAATTTTAAAACCCAAAAGTCTGAGCCGTTTTTAGAGGGCTCGCTTTTCCTGCCGGTTGCTCCTGAAGAAGAATGACCTCCCAACAAATACCCCCCTTCAATACTGGGTAAAATCGTGTTAAGTTGGTCATCTTGTTCACCTCCAATAGTCCGTTGCCATTGTTGGTTACCCCGTTTGTCCAGTTTTAGTATCCAGTAATCCCCATTGCCAAAACCTTCCTCATTTTTATTTCCTGATATAGGGGAATTGGAATACCCACCAACGATATAACCCTCATCTTCGGTTTGGGAGATACTTTGCAGTTCATCTTTATAAATACCGCCATAGGTGCGTTCCCATTCAACCATTCCCTCACTGTCCAACTTTACGATCCAATAGTCCAGGTTGCCAAAATGAGTGGATACTTTATCACCTGAAGGACGCGAGCTTGTAGTAGCCCCAATGATATAACCTCCATCCTTGGTTTGTTTGATTTCATGTATAATTTCCTTGCCAGTGCCACCAAAACTTCGTTGCCATTCTTCATCGCCCTTAGCATTGAGCTTGATGATCCATAGATCTTCCTGTCCATGGGAATCTTCAAGTTTGGAAAACCCTTCCATCGAAGTGGAATTGCCCCCCAAAATAAAACCACCATCACGGGTGCCTTGTATGCTTTTCAAAAAATCATTCCCGTTTCCGCCAAAGCTTTTTTGCCACTCCATGTCGCCCTTCTCATCCATTTTCCAGACCCAATAATCAAGCCCCGAGATGCGTTCATCCAACTTGTTACCAGATTTGCCCGAGATGGAACTTCCGGCTAGAATAAAGCCATAATCAGCGGTGGGTTGTGCATCAAACAGATACTCTGCATGAAGGCCTCCATAGGATTTCTCCCAAAGGATATCTTGTGAAAAAAGTGGTGAAACAAAGCCGGTAATTAATACTGCGAATCCGACAAATAAAATTTTAAATGGATGTGTTTTCATTATTGTTTATTTTAGAAGTACAATCTTTAAATCTTGGTTTTTATAAGTAATCCCTAAAAATAGGTGGTGATCAATGTATAGTGTGAGCTGAAAAAACGTAATAGTGTTCATACGAAGCTTAATTAGTGAAATACGTGTTGAATAATTGACTAATGAGATGCTTCGATAAAAGAAAAAGTGTTGAAATCTGTTACACCTTTGAAGAAATAATTCAAGGTAAAGCGATCAAAAAATTTAAAAAGTGAGAGAAATAAAGAGTCTAAAAAATGGGTAAACGTAGGATTCAAAAAAAACATATGCACGCACAATTAGGTTAACAATAAATCTTTTAATTTATAAACTTGGGGAGTTTAAATCAAAATTATTCTTTGCGGCAATGTTTGAATGGCTAAACAAATAAATATGTTAATGAAAACCAAATGAAATCTTAAATAAAAACACACTTTAACATTTTAAAAAAGTTGTATTTTCTGTAGTGAAAAGATTGTTAGATAGTTATGTTAATATTTAAAATAAAAAAAATATTTTGACTCAATTAAAATGAGTTGTTTTACCAAAAACAATTAATTTCTTCAAATACCAACTATGTTCAACTGGGGAAAATTCAACCCAAAACCACACAAAATTCACCTCTCCTGCATCACAATCAAATTCCAAATTTCTTAAATCCAAGAGGAATGTCCGGTCCAAAAGTATTTTTTACACCATCAGAATACAGAAATAAATAGTGAAATTGAGGAGTAA
>NZ_CAXBAN010000346.1:0-2882 GCF_963973675.1 uncultured Planktosalinus sp.
CCGTTTCTGCACGTTCACACTGCATTTTCCATCAGGTGGAAGGTCTTTATATCGACAAAGACGTTTCTTTTGCTGATTTAAAGCAAACCTTGATTTATTTTTGTACAGAAATGTTTGGCAAGTCTAAAATCAGACTTCGCCCGTCTTACTTCCCGTTTACCGAGCCCAGCGCCGAAGTGGACATTTACTGGGGGCTTGAAACCGAAACCGACTACCGCATCACCAAAGGAACCGGATGGCTAGAAATTATGGGCTGTGGGATGGTAGATCCCAATGTATTAAAAAACTGCGGCATCGACCCAGAAACTTATACCGGATTTGCTTTTGGAATGGGTATTGAACGCATCGCGATGTTGCTTTATCAAATAGGCGACATTCGTATGTTTTATGAAAATGACCTGCGTTTTTTAGAACAGTTTAAAAGTGCACTTTAATAATGCGCAAGGACATTGAATTTCCTGAGGTAAAAGACATTCATATCGCTGCTGTCAAAGAGTGGGATGAGGCATTTCTAAACCAAAGCTGGAATATTTATCTCATCAACAACAGCAAGCTAACAATGGAAGTTACCATTGTGGTTTCCCGCGGCAGTAAAGATGACCAAAAAACAGCAACCCTTCGTCACGGACTGGGAATTTTAGAACCAAAGACCTTTAGAAAAGTAGAATTTATCACCGAAGAAGTCCTGCCGTTTAAAAACGAATTTCTACTCAGTTTTTTTGCGAATGGCAAACTTTATGACCGCATGTTTGTTTTTGAGCCTTACAGCATCAAAGATGAAAACTTAGATGAGATTCCTTTATTGGAACATCAAGGAATACTGTCTAATTAATCCAACTTCTCCGTCAACTTCTTAAATACTTTTTTAGGGTTTTTATTTTCGTAAAGAATCTCATAAACCGCATTGATAATTGGGGTTTTGGCTTTCTTTTTTTGGTTTAACTCCCAGGCGCTTTTGGTGGCATAATAGCCTTCGGCTACCATGCTCATTTCCATTTGAGCACTTTTTACAGTATAGCCTTTACCAATCATATTACCAAACATGCGGTTGCGGCTAAAGGTGGAGTAGCCCGTCACCAATAAATCCCCCAAATAAGCCGAGTCGTTGATATTGCGCTTCATTTTATAGACTTTTTTGATAAACTTGCGCATTTCCCTAATGCCATTGCTCATTAATACGCTCTGAAAGTTATCACCATAGCCCAAACCGTGAGCAATTCCGGCGGCAATGGCATAAATATTTTTCAGCATTGCGGCATATTCGGTGCCTATCACATCGTCACTGGTAGTAGTTTTTATGTAATCACTGCTTAAGTATTTGGCTACCATTTTTGATTTTTCAGGGTCAGCACAAGCTACAGTGATGTATGAAAGTCGTTCCAATGCGACTTCTTCAGCGTGACAGGGGCCTGTAATAACACCAATGTTTTCAAAAGGAATGTTATATGTTTGATTGAAATGTTCACCGACAATTAATCCTGTTTCGGGAACAATGCCTTTAATGGCTGAAAATATTATTTTTTTCTCTAGAGATACTGTGAGTTTTTCCAACTCATTACTTAAAAAAGCAGAAGGAATCGCAAAAATTACAACATCTGCATTTTTGATTACTTTGTTGATATCGTTGCTTAAAGAAAGTTGTTTGGTATCAAACTCAACTGAACTCAGGTAATTGGGATTGTGGTCTTCTTTTTTGATGTGCTCTATGGCGTAAATGCTTCTCATATACCAATGCACTTTTGGAAGATTTTCACATAACATTTTTACAATAGCTGTAGCCCAACTTCCTCCCCCAATAACTGCAAAACTTGGATTTTCTTTCATTTAATTGAATTTTTATTGTATCTCAAAAATACATATTTTATGCTTTAAAAGCTTGTGTAGCACATTTTTCTTAAAAAATCTTTGTCACTGAGATTTAAAATTTAACAACAGATTAGGATTTCATACACAATTTAAAAATCAATATGTGCGTTTTTGTAAATAAGAAACCCAAGTGAATTTTCTGATTTTATCAGGAAAGTAGTGAAGGTTTTTTGGTTGGTTATTTAGTTTGAAAGCCGCTCTTGTTTCCTAACTTGGGCGGTTTTTATTTTTTGTAAAAATTCATCTCATCAATATATTTCCAGACTTCAGCAGGAAGGAGTGGTCTTATGTTTTTTCCTGATTTGATTCCTTTTCGAATATGTGTGGAAGAAATTTCCATGATGGGGGCTTCAATATGCACAATATCCGGATGATTGGAAAATTGATTTTCGTGGCCGTTATCAGTCTTTCTAGGATACACATAAATGGGATGATGTTTTAAAATAACATCAAAGTTTTTCCATTTGTGAAAGGTGTTGAGGTTGTCTTCACCCATTAGAAGACAAAACTGAATGTCAGGATGCTTTTCAGACAAATGTACTAATGTATTGATAGTGTAGTTGGGTTGTGGTAGTTTGAATTCGATGTCGCTTGCATTAAGCTTTTCATAATGTTCACATGCTCTGTTGACCAATTCAAGACGGTGGTGGTCTTCAAGAAGCGTTTTTTTCTTTTTAAAGGGGTTGTGAGGCGTGACTACCAGCCAAATCTCATCTAAATCGCTATATTCCACCAGATGGTTTGCAATGATTAAATGCCCAATATGAATGGGGTTAAAAGAGCCAAAATAAAGGCCTATTTTTTTTGACTTTAACACAAATTAATTGTTTGATTTAATAAAGTTTGCTACAAGCTTATGCGCTTCTTGAAGAGCAACTTCCAAATCGTTGTTCTCAATTACATAATCAAACTGAGGTGCTGTTGCAAGTTCAATAGATGCTTTTGCAATGCGCATATTTATTTTTTCTTCACTCTCTGTTTTTCTTTTTTTAAGGCGCCTTTTGAGTTCATCAACA